>DPNX01000047.1:0-446 GCA_003539915.1 Patescibacteria group bacterium
GCTCGCGGTTCCGGTGAACCACCTTGACTGGCGAGTCAGGTAAAATGGAACCATTATTAATTCATTAGGTATTTTTTTATTATAAAATTATGCTAAAAATACGATTAGCCCGAGTGGGCAAAAAGAAAAAACCTACTTATCGATTCATTGTTTCTGAATCTGCTCGAGATCCTTTTGGTAAAGCCTTAGAAATTTTAGGTCACTATAATCCTTTTTCCAAGGTGATTGATGTAAAAAAGGACAGAATTTTACACTGGATATCTAAAGGAGCTCAAGTTTCGCCAACGGTTCATAATTTACTTGTTGACCAAAATGTTTTAGAGGGTGATAAAATTAGAGCTTCGAAATCAAAGAAAAAGAAAAAGGGCGGTACTGAAAAATCAGACAAACCTGCTGAAGGTGAGACTAAGCCAGAAGAATCAAAGGAAGAACCTAAAAAAGAGGAA
>DPNX01000047.1:742-4133 GCA_003539915.1 Patescibacteria group bacterium
AAGGAAGAACCTAAAAAAGAGGAAAAGCCAGAAGAAAAGAAAGAAGAAGCTCCAAAGTTTGTGGAAGCTCCTGCGGAAACTAAGGACAAGGCAAAGGAAGAAGTTAAGGAAGATAAGGCTGATTCAAAACCTGCAGAGGTTAAGAATAAAGATAAAAAAGAAGATAAAACAGAGTAGCAAACTTGACAAATTGATTATTTGTGATATAATGTTTCTATTCCTTGAAAACAGGAATTGGTACCACACTGTTTTTCTAAGCAACCACTTGGTTGTCTGGGAAGGTCGGCAGTGCTGGTTGTACTGTAAGTAATTTACCCTAACTTTTATAAGTTGAGGTAATATGGTGGATAGATCTATGGCTGCAAAGCATGACGATCAAGAATTTGTCGAATACCTAGTCAGAGCCATCGTTGGCAATCCTGACGACGTAAAGACAGAGAGAGCCGTTGATGAGATGGGAGTATTAATTACTCTGCATCTAAACCCAGCTGACATGGGCTATGTCATTGGCCGACAAGGTCAAACAGCTCGTGCTATTCGAACCCTACTTAAGATTGTAGGTGCTAAGAATAACGCCCGAGTAAATTTGAAGATCCATGAACCGGAAGGTTCACAGCGACCTTCAAAACCAACTGAAACTCAAGCTGATACTTCAGTTGTTGATGATCTTAAAATCTAACTTAGATTTTCAACAAAACCCCGCTACATGAGCGGGGTTTTGTTTTTGATAATTTATATGTATAATTCTTATTAGAGTATATGAAACAGTTCGATATTGTAACTATATTTCCAGGTATATTTTCCGCCAAGGGCGGACCCGCCTCTGGCGGGGATTCTTGTTGTTATTTTGACTATGGTATTATGCGACAGGCTATTAAAAAGAAACTGATTAAAATTAATATTCATGATTTAAGAAAGTCTACCACTGATAAACATCATACTGTTGATGATCGACCTTATGGTGGTGGTCCCGGTATGATTTTAATGGTTGAACCTATTGTAAAGATGCTTAAGTCAATCAAGAAGAAAAAGAAAACTAGAGTTATCATGTTGGCTCCAGAGGGCAAAAAGTTTGATCAACGTCAAGCCGAACGTTTGGCCAAATATGATCAGTTGATATTATTGTGTGGGCGCTATGAAGGATTTGATGCTCGAGTAGAAAAGTATATTGATGAAAAAGTTTCCATTGGTGATTATGTTTTAGCCGGCGGTGAGTTAGCCGCGATGGTGGTAACCGAAGCCGTGGCTCGACACGTTCCCGGAGTGGTTGGTCATGAACATGCTTTAGATGACGAGACATTTTCTCATGATTTAGATTATATTGAATATCCGCAGTACAGTCGGCCCGAGAGTTATAAAGGGCAGAAGGTGCCTAAAATTCTTTTGTCCGGCAATCATGCCGAAATTAAAAAGTGGCGTCAGAGCAAAAGGAAGAAGAGAAAGTGAACCTTCTCTATTTGTCATTCTGAGCGAAGCGAAGGATCTCTGAATAACTGACGAGGAGGATTTGTTTCTCAGATGATGATTACAGTATTCGAATGGTCAGAGATCCTTCGACTACGTCACTCTCTACGGTCGTGACTCCGCTCAGGATGACAAGGAGTGACGTACAAACCAATAAAAAAACAGCCACTAAATTCGGGGTTGTTTTTATGTACTCTCAGAAGCAACAAACGCAATGTTCACGACTTCAGTTGAGTAGACTTCAGTTGAGTAGGAGAAGGAAGGTTTAAAGTTTCCTTCTCCGGTTAAAGGTTGCGGATCACGTTGTAACCGCTGATTATTGCCCAGCGGCACAGACGATAGATACTTCTCATCACCCAAGTGATGAAATTCTCAACCTCCCGAGAGATGAATCGATTGATTCTTTGTCTCGTTTTTTCCCATCCCATGAAGGAGAGGCAAAAGTTGAGTCCGAAGACTAATACTACGATTGAAAGTACGAGCTCAAGCATTTTATTTCCTCTCTTTTGATTTTTCTGTTTATTTTGGTTAAATATACTATATCATATATTATAGATATTGTCAAGTATAGTAATTGTATTTTCTCTAGTATTAGCTAAAATTTTGAGCTTTTATTTAAATAATCCCCTGTTTATATAGTGTGACTAAGTAAGTGCTAAAATATCTTGACACTACGGTAAAAAGGGTGTAATATATATAGTAGGATAAATATTAATTTTGAAAACGCGTATAACCACTTCTCAATAACAATATTGCGTTATCCCAACTGAACCAGTTTGGGATGAGAAAAAACAGTGGTGTCTAAAGGACTTTGGATCCCTCTGTTTTTTCTTCTGCTAATATTGACTTAATTTGATGAAAGCCTCGCGGTGACTCAAACTAAGCAAGAAGGAAAAGAACTTTGACAACCAAAATGTGACAAAAACCACATATATATTTTCATTAATTCCAATAAATTCAATTCATGTCCTCATGAAAATGGGGATTAAGGTGGCAACTACCTTTCTATTTATTAGTTGTAAAATTTTTTAAGAAATTTACTCTGTAAAATTCTTAAATCAATTTTGAGAGTTTGATCCTGGCTCAGGATGAACGCTGGCGGCGTGTCTAAGGCATGCAAGTCGAATGGGTTTAGACCCATGGCAAACGGGTGAGTAACACACTGGTAACCTACCTCGAAGTTTGGCATAACTCTGCGAAAGTAGAGATAATTCCAAATGTGCTGCAATTTCATAAGTTATTGTAGTAAAGATTCATCGCTTCGAGAGGGGCCTATGGCCTATCAGCTTGTTGGTGCGGTAATGGCGCACCAAGGCTACGACGGGTAGCGGGCGTGAGAGCGTGACCCGCCTCACTGGGACTGAGACACTGCCCAGACTCCTACGGGAGGCTGCAGTCAAGAATCTTCCACAATGGGCGAAAGCCTGATGGAGCGACGCCGCGTGACCGAAGAAGCCCCTCGGGGTGTAAAAGTCTTTTATTAGGGACGAATCAATGACGGTACCTAATGAATAAGGGGCTGCTAAACACGTGCCAGCAGCAGCGGTAATACGTGTGCCCCAAGCGTTATCCGGATTTATTGGGCGTAAAGAGTCTGTAGGCGGTTTATTAAGTTTAACGTCAAATCCTGATGCTCAACATCAGGACTGCGTTAAATACTATTAGACTAGAGGATGGGAGAGGCAGATGGAATTGCCGGTGTAGCGGTAAAATGCGTTAATATCGGCAAGAACACCAAATGCGAAGGCTTTCTGCTAGAACACTCCTGACGCTGAGAGACGAAAGCGTGGGTAGCGAATGGGATTAGATACCCCAGTAGTCCACGCCGTAAACGATGGATGCTAGACATTGGCAGTATCGACCCTGCCAGTGTCGTTTAACCAAGTTAACACCTTAAGCATCCCGCCTGGGTAGTACGAGCGCAAGC
>DPNX01000012.1:0-6962 GCA_003539915.1 Patescibacteria group bacterium
TTTTTCTACATTTAAAATCTTACCCTTTAAAGGCAAGATGGCTTGAGTCCTACGATCTCGACCCATTTTACTTGAACCACCAGCCGAGTCACCCTCAACGATAAAGAGCTCTGATATCTCTGGCTTACGACTAGAACAGTCGGCTAACTTACCTGGCAAACTTAAACCCTCAAGCATTCCCTTGCGCATAACGGTTTCTTTAGCAGCCTTAGCAGCTTTTCTTGCTTTAGCAGCAATCATGCACTTTTCTAAAATACGCCGAGCTTCACTAGAGTTTCTTTCTAAGAATTCTTTTAAAGATTCACCAACAATACTCTCAACAGCGGTTCGAGCTTCTGGATTACCCAACTTAGCCTTGGTCTGACCTTCAAACTGAGGTTCAAAAAGCTTAACGGAAACGATAACTATCAATCCTTCTCGAACATCGTCACCGGTGAGATTGTTTTCTGAAGCCTTAAAATAATTATGATTTCGCCCATAATCATTGATAACTCTGGTAAGGGCTGATCGGAAGCCGGTCAAATGCATACCACCATCTGGAGTATAAATATTGTTAGCAAAGCTTAACTCCTTAGCTTCTAGATCCTTACTATATTTAAAAGCCACTTCTACCTGTATTTCTTCTGTAGATTGTTTATCAACATAAAAAGCCTCCATCTGCAAAGGAGCTTCTTCGGCACTAAGGTGATTAATAAAAGATTTAATACCATTATCAAAATAAAAGGCGTAGTAAAGCTCCTCCTCTTTTCTCTTATCAATCACCTCTATCTTAATACCCTTGGTTAGATAGGCCTGTTGGCGTAGGTGATCAAGAATCTTCTTTCTGTTATATTCTAATTCTGAAAATACCTCTCCATCAGCCTGAAAGGTGACTTTGGTGCCTGAAGTCTTGCTCTTACCAATCTTTTTAACATCTTTTTTAGGAATGCCGCGCTCATATTCTTGAGAGTAAACATCACCACCTCGAGAAACCTCAACCCGCACATTAGTGGATAGGGCATTAACCACCGAAACTCCCACACCGTGTAAACCACCGGATATCTTGTATGAGTCGCCACCAAACTTACCACCCGCGTGTAGGGTAGTCATAACAGTTTCCAAAGCCGACTTACCAGTCTGCTTATGTTTTTCAACCGGAATACCTCGTCCGTTATCAGAAACAGAAACTAGGTTATCAGGTAAAAGCTCAATAGTGATAGTATCAGCATAACCAGCAAGAGCTTCGTCTATAGAGTTATCCACAACCTCCCAAATAAGGTGATGAAGTCCATCGGTTCCGGTAGAACCAATGTACATACCCGGTCGTTTTCGAACTGGATCTAGACCTTCTAGAACATAAATGTCTTTAGCTGAATAACTAGACTCTTTAGTTTTTTTATTTTTTTCAGGCATCTTTAAGTACCTTCATTTTAACAAAAAAATAAGGGTTCGTAAAGTAAAAAGCCCCTCAAAAAAAGGGCCTGAAGGAGCTATTAATTGCTCCATTTTTATCCAATATTTCTCTCTATTCTATTAATACAGTTAATGATCGTCTCTTCCCTGCTAGATAAAATCACCTCTTGTCGTATTAATTTGGCAATGCGACTCATTACCTCCTCTTCTTCTCGGAGCTGATCATACGTTGGGACTTCTTCTTTTCCGTAACGTCTGTGGCGACCATTGTTTTCTATGCGCTTTAAAAGCCTGTTCCTAAAAGTATTATCATCAAAGGATTGCAATTCTACCCGAACTTTTATTAACTCTTGCTTAACTTCAACAAGACGCTCTTGCAATTCATGGAGGGGCAGGTAATCGGTATAGCCACCTGCCTCACCTTTTTCTGAGTTACTAACAACACGCAAAGGAGCTGTTGAATCACTCAAAAAACTGTAACTTCTATCCATTCAAAACTCCTCTTTTCATAAAGAGACTGGGACAAGGTTCTATTTCCTAGTATAAAAGAAAGATTATTATTCGCAAACTAGATTGCGACAAGCGTTAAGATTAGCAGCGCCCTCAGGCACTTTGTTACCAAGAGAATCAAAACAACCTACGTCAATCCCCTGACCTACAAGCCTGTTACCATAGCCGCCGGTTGTAGGGGTGTTGTTACCACAAGAAAAAATGACTATATTATCAGATTCAGCCGCTTGAATAAGAGGACTCTCAGCTTGTATGCCAGCAGTAATAATAGCTGTGGTTAATAACAAAATGGTTAAAGTCCATAGTCCCAAAGCGCTTTCATCAGCTTTATTCAACATGCTTTTATTATACCATTATCTGATATCCACACCCAACTCATTAACCAGGATGTCGTTAATCTTATTCATCTCCCGATCGACCTCTTTATCGGTTAAGGTTTTGTTTCTAGCTAGAAAAACTAATCGGAGAGTCAAACTACGATTACCTTTAGAAAACTTCTTGTCTTCATAAAAATCTATGAGATCAACATCCTGAAGATTTTTAGAGGCTGTTTTCTGAATTAAAGAAAGAATAGTAGCGAAACGAATCTCTTGAGGAACTAGAAGAGAAACATCTCTCATGATAGTCGGATACTTAGAAAGAGGAGTATAAGACATCTCTCCTTGAAGTAGAGGTAGCAAACTATCTAAATCTAGCTCTGCAAAAGATACCTGGCCTTTGTTTTGTAGGTAGACGTAACCTAGGACGTGATGTTCGGATTCTATTCTCAAGCGATCAGGCTTTTCTTCTTTCATAAAATAATCTACCAAACCAAGACGCGACAATAACTCACTCACCAAGCCTTTAAGCTCAAAGAAAGTTACTTGTTTAGCATCACCAATAGCCATACCTAACATTAGACGCTCTTTAATGGTCTTCTTTTCTTTATAGAAGGTTTTTCCAATCTCAAAAATAGCCACTCTATTGAAAAAGCGAAGGTTATCTTGAATATTTTTATCTAGATTAAAAACCAGGGAAGAGCGCAAACTATTTAGCTGGTTGCTGATAGGGTTCTTTAGTTGAGGTGCTTCTTCATCAAAATGCTCTGGAACGAAAGAATAGTTATATACCTCATCCATATTGAAACCAGTCAAAATGTTACGAACTCCTTCTTTTAATTTAATTTGGTCTTCGTGCTCAGAAGCGCGCAAGACTAGATGAGGAGCTTTGGCCTCTAGATTGTCATAACCGTGTAGTCGGGTGACCTCTTCTACCAGATCCTCAAATATCTCGATGTCGGTTCTAACCATAGGACTAGTTACCTGCTGCCCCTCAACAAAAAAGCCTAGCCTCTTTAAAGATGCTAGAGCCTGATCTTCTTTCAAGTGAAGACCAGATAATTGGTTAAATTTATCAATATTGAATTTTAATATTACGGGTTTTTGTTTTTTATTATAAACATCGATCAAGGTCCCTACCTTAGCCTTGCAAACCTCTTTAATCAGCTCCGCTGCTCGACCAACCCCCAAATCTATCAGCTCTGGACTGATATGATGAGCAAAACGAGCTGAGGCGTCAGTCACCAAATTAATCTTACGAGAAGTTCTGTAAACACTAACTCCATCAAAGTTGCCAGCCGTCAAAAGAATATTTTTCGTATTACCATCTATCTCCGCTTTCTGCCCACCCTTAATTCCCGCTATATCCAAAGCATTCTTAGCATCAGCTAGAACCAGGTCTTCGTTATTTAATTCATAGGTTTTATTTTCTAAGGAGGTAACTTTTTCTCCAGCCTTAGCGGATCGAACCTGCAAGACACCGCCCTCTAACTTATCAAAATCAAAGACGTGTAAAGGTTGACCAGTCTCTAAAGTGACGTAATTGGTAAGATCCACAAGATTATTAATAGATTGTTGGCCAACTGCTTCTAAAGCATCTTTAAGCCACTTAGGAGAAGGGCCTATCTTAACGTCAGCAAAATACTGAGCAGCCATTCGTCGACACAGTTTAGGCTTTTTAATCAACACTTCAAAACTCTTATTCACTGCTGACTTAGGAGCTTTAATAGCTGGACAGTTAAATTGCTGGCCGCTAATAGCCTGGATCTCCTGAGCCAGACCCCAATATGAGGCAGCGTCAGAATATCGATTAGGCAGAATCTCAATATCTAAAGTTTTGCTATCAACCGCCTCCGATTCAAAAAGATGCATGGTTAACTGCTCCGCCACTTCAGCCGGCTTACCAATCTTTGGTATTAATTGTTTGAGAACTTGATAACTAAATTTCATATTAAAATTGTTGAACAAACCTTACATCGCCACTATAGAAAAGCCGAACGTCATCAATGCCATACTTGAGCATAGCTAAGCGATCAACTCCTCCACCAAAAGCAAAACCTTGATAGTGCTTAGGATTATACCCTACCGCCTTAAGAACGTTAGGATGCACCAATCCAGCTCCCATCACCTCTAGCCAATCTTTTTTACCTGGAATCTGAATATCTACCTCAACACTAGGTTCGGTAAAAGGAAAGTAACTAGGACGAAAACGAATCTTAACTTCTTTATTGAAAAATCTTTTGAAAAACTCCCCCACTATATATTTGAAGTTAGCTAAAGAAACATCGTCACCAACCATCAATCCCTCAAACTGATAAAAGTTTATCTCATGAGAAGCGTCAGTTGCTTCATAACGAAAAACTCGACCAGGAACTATGATCTGAAAAGGTGGTTTATTCTCTCTCATGTAACGCACCTGCATAGGACTGGTATGAGTTCTTAACAATAGATTATCAAAATCCTTTAACCAAAAAGTATCCCACATATCACGAGCAGGATGATCAGCGGGAATGTTCAAAGCGTCAAAGTTATTATGTGAACTCTCAACCTCTGGTCCTTCTAAGACGGAAAAATTAAGATCCTGAAATATTTTTCTGATTTGATTTTCTACCTGAGTCAGAGGATGAAGATGACCGATCTTAACTCGAGCCCCTGGTTGAGTGATATCTAAACCAACCTGTTGATCACTAGCCATCTTTAGTTCTTCAAGTTTTTTATTAAATAAATGATTAAGCTCCTGCTTAAGTTGATTGGCCTCCTTACCAACCTTCTTTCTCTCAGCTAAAGATTTTTTGGATAAAGAGCGTAGTATTTGAGTAACCTCTCCTTTACGACCCAAATATTTAATACGTAAAGATTCTAAATATTTAGGATCAGAAATATCTTCGAGTGCCTGCTTAACCTCTTCCTTAAGCTCTTTAAGATTCATTATTAAAATTATACCAGTGACTGATAAAAAATAAACCCACGGTTGAAAACAACCATGGGTTTAAGAGTTGCCACTCATGCGAGTGGCGAAAGGATTCACCACCACACGGGTGGCGGCCAAGTCCAAAATCATCGACGAGGCTGTGGGTGAGGGTAATGATAGTAGTAGACTATCCTCCCCCTACTCGGAACAGTCCGAGGCTGCCTCTGAGGCACAGGTTGTGCCTGTTGAGGCACGGGTTGTACCTGCGGCACAGGTTGAGCCTGCGGCACAGGTTGAGCCTGCGGTACAGGTTGCACCTGCGGCGCTCCCCTGTCTCTCCGCATAGGAACCTCTTCCTGCACAGGCAATTCCTGCACAGGCGGTGCCTGCTGCTCTTCGGAGAGCCTGTTAAGGACATCTCCGAAAAGCCGGCTTCGGAGCTGCTCAGGGTTAACTTGACCCTGAAACGTCATGCCTCCGGTAACCTTCCCATCTTCATCCACATGGATGTTGAGGGTTTCCGGAGTGACGGGAGCGGGAGCAGGAGCAGGAGCGGGAGCAGGAGCGGGAGCAGGAGCGGGAGCAGGAGCGACAGCCTTCTGCGACTCAGACGAATCTGAGTTATTGTAGTAGGCCTCGAATCCCAACCACGCCACGATCACAGCCAAAACAATGATCACGACCATCTTCTTGTCATTCATAGACTTTTCCTTCCTTTCCTTTGTTAAGTCCAGCTGAAAGCTGGCTTTTCTTAAGAACTGGCCCTATTATAGCTGAAATAGATTATTTTGTCAAGACTTCTATTTAACCCGCCGATTAAGAGCTTTATAGATCAAGTTTTTAGTCTCCTGAGGTTTTGGTGTATGAAAAAAAACAAATTCGGCTTCGGTACCAGCTGTCTGTATTTTAATGTCTCCATAGGTGAATAAAGTAGCAAAAAATCCTTTGGTAGAGACTTTAACATCCTGGATGCGATTAAGATTCATGGTGGTCACTAATCTGTTAAAAAAGCCTCTTAACTCTATTCTTATCAAACGTTGGTCTGTAACTACCCAGATATCTAGATAATAGTCTGCTAAGAATGTGAAGGAGATGATAAGTATTAATTGATAATACATTACTAACAACAGCACTATCATCCATTCATCAAATAAGACTGGAAGTATTTCAGAAGAGATCTGTAGCCAGAAAACTACTAAAGGCACTAAGATTGCTAACAGAGCGATCCAAAGAAATTCAACAAAAACGGTAAACCAATGACGCCGTTGGATTAATAATACTTTTTCACTAGGACGAAGTTGAAAAGCCATGTTGATTAAAAAATAAAGGTGTAGATTATTAATAGACCAAAAATGGATAGAAGTAGATAAAGGAGGACGTAAGTGGATACAAACCACCGACCCCTCTTATCACCTGGTAAACCAAACTTCTTAAAGTGATAACTAAGAACCCAAAGGAAAATGCCCCCGCCCATAAAAACTAATAAGAATAAAATCGAAAGAATTATTGGTAAGGAAATACCTAGATTAACCATATCTTTATTTTAACTAAAAAGAACAAAGAAGGATACGGCATTGCATTTTCAGATATTTAGGGTATAATAGTGACGCGGGTAAGTGTAATGGATGCACGCCGGGCTCATAATCCGGAGGCAGGAGGTTCGATTCCTTCACCCGCAACAATTATTCAAAGAAAAAGGCCCCACTAAAGGGTCTTTTTTAATTATTGCTAAAAACCCCTAAACGTTGTATATTAGGAAGAGTTAAGCCAGGGTAGCTCAGCTGGTTAGAGCGGCGGAATCATAACCCGCAGGTCGTGAGTTCGAGTCTCAC
>DPNX01000012.1:7266-7717 GCA_003539915.1 Patescibacteria group bacterium
AGGTCGTGAGTTCGAGTCTCACCCCTGGCACAATGAAAATTGCCATCCTAGGATTCAGCCGAGAAGGCCAATCCCTATACAAATTTCTCAAGAAACAACCCTCCTATAAAAAGGCGGAGTTTTTTATTTTAGATCAAGATACTAAGCTCAAGATCCCTAAAGGGGTAACTCCTGTCTTGGGAAAGAAATATTTAAATAATATAAAAGAATATGATCAGGTTTTTCGCTCTCCTGGTGTTCCTTATCACTTAGTTAAAAAACATAAAAACATTACCAGCCCTACCGAGCTTTTCTTCAAGCTCTGCCCCGCCAAGATCATTGGTATCACTGGCACCAAGGGCAAAGGCACTACCGCCACCCTCATTTACAAGATACTCAAGTGCTGTAAAAAGGATGCTTATTTAGTAGGTAATATAGGCAAACCCGCCATTGATAGCTTAGCTAAGCTCAA
>DPNX01000017.1 GCA_003539915.1 Patescibacteria group bacterium
ATAGACGATGGGAGCTATATTAATTGAATTTCTTGAACTACACGATCTAATTGTATGCCACGAGAACCTTTGATCAATACCAGATCGCCTTTTTCCAATAATCCCTGTACTTCTAGTTTTGCCTGTTCTGCTGTATCAAAGCTGAAAATATTGTTTTTGTCAAACCCAGCTTGAGCAGCAGCCTCAGCGATGAACTTGGCTCGTAAGCCAACGGTCACCAGTATATCCAAAGACCCGTTACACAATTGACCAACAGCCTCATGAGCAGCGTTAGTAAATTGTCCTAACTCCAACATATCACCTAAAACCCCAACTTTTCTTTTGGCTTTGAGATCTTTGATTGTATCTAAAGCTGCGTGCATTGAAAGTGGTGCAGCGTTGTAGCTGTCATCAATAATATAAGTACCTTTAATACCTGGTACCAGCTTCATTCTCTGAGCTGGTGGTTGATAGTACTGAATGGCTTCAGCAATCTTCACTAAACTGAGACCAAAAGCTAATCCGATAGAAGTGGCTGCAGCAACTGCATAGGCCTGCGCTTTGCCAAAAGCACCTGTTAGTCGAATCGGAACAAAATCACCCGCATGCTCCAATTTAAAGGCTATTCCGAGCGGTTTGTGACCACCGGTATGCAATGTTTCGCTCTTGTTCTCAAAATTAGTGATTCTAACCTCCGCTCCTTTGCCAAAACCAAAGGTAATGATATGAGCGCGAGTCTTCTCTCTCATATTCATAACCGATTCATCATCAAAATTCAGAATACCAAAACCAGCAGAAGGAAGAGCTTCGATGATGCGAGACTTCTCACGAGCAATAGCTTCGGGACCGCTATAGAATTCAACATGGACGGGGATAGCTCCGATGGTGGTGACTAGACCCATTTGAGGTCGAGCGATGTCCAGGAGATATCGAATATCACCTGGCCGATCAGCTGCATATTCCAGAACCAGTATTTCTGGGTAGTCTGCTTTAACTATTAAATTCTTGATGGCTTGAGTGATAACCTTGAGCCAGAAAAACAAACCTTTGACTTCTTTGTAGTCGCCTAAAATAGTTAGAGGAAGACCAATCTCGTTATTAAAATTACCCTGACTAGCTCTCACCTCCCTTACATTGCGCAAGATAGTATAGATAGCGTCTTTAGTAGAGGTCTTACCTACCGTGCCAGTAACGGCCACGATACCTGGTTGGTATTTTTTAATAGTCTTGATGGCTAAGACTTTTAAAATTCCTTTTAACTTGTTACGTAAGAAAGTTCTCATGATTCAGGAAGGTTATCTGGTGCTATATTATAATAGTTTAATATAAATTCAGCTAGTTCGCGAAAAGCTGGCACTACCGTCTGACCAGCCAAAGGAGCTCCTAGAGGCTTATCTATTCTAAATAAAATAACAAATTGAGCATCAGAAGAGGGGGCAAAGCCAACATAGGTATTGATAACGTCATCGGTATAACCACCTTTCTTAAAGTCAGGTACCTGAGCCGTACCTGTTTTCCCAGCTACTTTGTATTTAGCTACTTGGGCCACCCGAGCCTTCTTCACAGCCGAGGTCATGATGGTAGTGATCTCCTCAGCCGCTTTCTCACTAACTACCCGTCTTACCTTCTGAGGCTTGTTAGATTGCAAGAGGTTGGGTTGCATGAGCATGCCTTTGTTAGCAATAGCGGCAACAGCGTTAATAAGAGCGATGGGCGTTACCGAAATACCCTGACCAAAAGAAGCGGTGGCGAGGTGAATGGGTCTAGTTTTTTTAACTGGCTCGATATTACCGACCACCTCATCTGATAATTGAATGTTGGTTTTTTTGGTGAAACCAAACTTGGTGAGGTAGTTATAATATTTATCCTTACCTAACTGCTGACCAGCATAAGCGCTACCAGTATTAAGTGACTTTTCAATAACTTGAGTCATGGTGGTTTGGCCATGAGCCTTGAGATCCCAGTTTCTAATAGTTCTACCGTTAAGAGTTAAATAGCCTTTGTCATAGTAGGTGGAGGTTGGTGTTACCACTCCATCATCTAAAGCTGAAGCCATAGTGATCACCTTGAAAATAGATCCGGGCTCATAAATAGATTGAGTAACAGGATTGAGGAAGGTTTTGATACTGTTCTTGGAATACTCGTTAGGATTAAAAGTTGGATAAACCCCTAAAGAAAGGATGTTGCCGGTCTTAGGGTTTTGGACGATCACCATCCCTTTCTCGGCTTTATAAGTCTCAACCAGTTTTTTAAGAATCTTCTCCGCCTCTTCTTGAATATTACGATCAATAGTGAGCTCTAAATCCTCACCTTGTTGGGGGCGGGTAATCTTGTCCCCTGCTACCGTACCCGGTACACCACTCAGAGATTTATCAAAACGTCTTTCTAAGCCATAACGACCACGAAAAGTATCGTCCTTGTCGTTGGGAGCGATAAAGCCAAGAATGTGAGCAGCTAATTCTCCAAGAGGATAAAAGCGTAGTTCTTGTGCATCAACATAGACTCCTTCTAAGTCAGCCTCGTTAATCTTCTCTACTTGCTCCTGGGTAGCTTTTTTTTGCAACAAGCGATAAAGAGAATTCTTTTGAGAGAGGTTCTTATTCAACTCAACCTCATCCTTACCTAGGATACTGGCTAGTATTTGAGATGTTTCCTCAACATCTTCAATCTCTTTAGGGACGGCAAAAATGACGGGATAGGCCTTGTTTAAAGCTGCTGGTACCTTTTTCTTCTCCTTGTTAGTGAAGTAGATAATGCCACGATGAGGCTCCAAAAAACCAGCTAATTTATACTGTGATTCAGCTCGATCAGAAAAATATGTCCCCCGTTTGATCTGAAGATCATGAAGGCCATAAATCAAGTATGCAAAAGCGCCAAAGATGCCAAGTATTATAATTGTGAAGCGGAAACGACTGACCATGAACCATCAACCTGAATATAATCAGGGGATTTAACCTTCATTAGGCCACGTTCTTCACCTAAAGCAGTTAGGACTTGAGAGTCGACAGCTTGATAAAGTGTGTTTTTTATATCAGCATTGGCTACCTTAAGTTCTTGTAGTTTTTGTTCACTCGCAGAGAGATCGTGACGAAGGTTAACGGTTTGATTATAAACGTTAACACTCCAAAAGACCATTAATAGTAATACGGTAAGTAGGCCTATTAAAAGAAAGCTTAGGCTGGTTTTATTACTATTTGGTCTTAGGTATGTCATTTTATTTTATTAACGCTCCTCGGAGCTTGGCTGATCTTGCCCGGGGATTGTTTTTTATTTCTTCTTCGCTTGGTTTAATAACTTTTTTGGTAATCTCTTTAAACAATCCTTCTTTAGATAATTGCTTGAAGACTGTTTTAACTATTCGATCCTCAAGAGAGTGGAAAGATATTACAGCTATCCGTCCCTGAGGGGCCATTATTTTATATAAATCGTCTAATAACAATTCAAGATTTTCTAACTCTTGATTGGCATAAATACGCAGAGCCATAAAAGTTCTGGTAGCAGGATGAATTCGAGACCTTCTGTATGCCTGAGGCACAGCTCGCTTAACTATTTCTGCTAATCTTTTGCTAGTAATGACTGGGTCTCTCTTATGCTCTTTTTTGATAGCATAAGCGATTCTACGAGAGTGACGCTCTTCACCATACTTATAGATGATGTTGGCTAGGTCTTGCTCTTGAGTTTCAGCAATAATCTCCATAACTGGCTTCTGCTCGTCGTTATAGGTCATAAGCAAGGGTTCTTCATTCATAAAAGAAAAACCTCTTCCTGACTTCTCTAGCTCGTCAGAAGAGAATCCTAGATCAAGTATCAAGCCATCAATCTGAGGGTAGTCATACTTCTCTAGAAGTTCTGGAATTTCAGTGAAGTTAGCAACAACACAATCAACTCCTTCAAACTTCTCCTGACAGGTTTTAATCGCCTGCTCATTCCAATCAATAGCTAACAGACGCCCTTTAGGTTGAATCTTCTCCCAAATCTCTTTAGTGTGACCGCCACCACCAAAAGTTCCATCGACAAATGTCTGTCCTGGTTGTGGATTTAATAACTCAATTGTTTCCTTTAAAAGCACTGGAATATGCATGTCTATATATCTAAATCAGTTAATTTTTCTGCTATTTCGTCCGACTCAGCCTCAGTCCTAGCTTTATACTCTTGCCACTTCTGCTTATCCCAAATCTCAACTCTGTTGAATAAACCAGCAATAACTGCCTCTTTATTCAAACCAGCATACTCTCTCAAATAGTCAGGCAAAAGAATTCTTCCTTGACTATCCAAGCTAACTTGCATGGCACCAGCTAACATCAAACGAACAAAAGCTCGTGAATTAGCTTGAGTTAAAGGCAAAGCTACCAGCTTCTGAGCTAGTTCTTGCCACTCGGTTTCTGTGTAAATGAACAAACAGTGATCTAAGCCTCGGGTAACAACAACACCAGTTCCCAATTGAGAGCGGAACTTAGCAGGAACTGCTATCCGACCCTTTTGGTCTATACTGTGTTGATATTCACCAATAAACATAGGATTTCTGTAGGTTCTGTAGGCTATTTACAGTGTATCATACAATCCCCACTTTCATCCACTTTTCACCACTGGTTTAATTTTATACTAAAAAAGCAGGGTTACAAACCCCACTTTGTGGATAACTTATTAGAAAATAAGCTTATTTTGAGAATAAAAAAAGGGGCTCAAAAGAGACCCCCTATCCTTTACAAATTAAGATGATTTAATGGAACGTCGCCTACCTTGCTTTCAGACAAGTCAATCCCCTGACAATCTGGGCATTGATCTTGAGTCCAAATTTGAAAACTAGCACTCGCCAAAGGGATGATGCTGAAAATGCCATCTCTAGACAAAGGCAGTCCTGAATTGAGATTCAAGATTGCAGTTAAGCCAGCTACAACCCCACCCAATTCACGAGTTAGGTGAACTAGCTTTGTATTCTG
The DNA here is from genome assembly GCA_003539915.1 of Patescibacteria group bacterium. GTDB lineage: Bacteria > Patescibacteriota > Minisyncoccia > UBA6257 > UBA11618 > UBA11618. The sequence continues at coordinate 4,920 of DPNX01000017.1, forward strand.
ACTTTCGATGTAGAAGATGTCATCCACTATCAAAACCTTATGCCTCTTGATGAAAAGCTGATCATGATGACGAATGAAAAATTCACCGTCCTGATCTCTTTCAGCAAAAAGAACATTGACAAGCTTGCTTCCAGAAAACCGATCATAGCTCTCAGCTAATTGCTGAGCTATAAGATAGGTTTCCACAGAAGTTGCTAAAAAGGTGTTGATAACACACCTTTTCTCATATGCAGCAACAAGTATGCGACTAAGAGAAAAACAAAAAGCGTTGAGCTGCTGTTGATTCTCATACAAAAAAGAACGGTTAATTGCTAGATTGCTGTGATAACCATCCTCCAAATCAGTATGTGAGCGACGAACAATCACCCGCAAATCCTCTAGTATGTGTATAGGCAGCTTGATTTTTTGCTGATCCATTTTATTCCTCCTTGTTAAAGTACTTAGATAAAGAATATCCTTATTGTTCCTATTATAATATTTAAAGATGAATTAGTCAAGTTCTTGCTAATAAAAGATTTTTTTGTATAATGGGGGTTAGCAATTTAACATTTTCTAAAAAGGAAAGGTAAACATCTAGCCAAAAGAGAAAGCGAGAGAATAATGTGGTTTGTTAATCCAAACGGCCTCTGAAAGGAAGGCTTTACTTGAAGAGCTTTATACTAGTGCCGATCTTACTAATTCCCAAATCAATGACTTGGAATAGATGAGCAGTCGATTCCACAAAGTCGGAAAGGCAAATTTGCCATGCAATTTACGAGTGATATTAAAGTCAACTTGATTCAGAAAATGGGTGGCGATCACATGGTCGTTGCAGCAGCCAAAGTCAGCACAGATGGAGAAGCTGCCGAGAAGATGGCTTATGAATCTGCGGAAGGAAAGGCGGGCTTAATCAATTACTTGATGAATCATCGTCACGGTACGCCCTTTGAACATTCGGCTTTGACGTTTTTTGTGCACGCTCCTATCCTTGTATGGCGAGAGTGGCATCGTCATCGTGTGGGATTCAGCTATAACGAGGAATCGGGCCGCTACAAAAAGCTAGAACCACTGTTCTATCTGCCTGACCGTGAACGTCTCATGATGAAGATTGAGGATTGGAAACCGGGTCGACCTAAATTCACACGTTGTGAAAGTGACTCGGTTTTTGAGCAATTGTGTAGCAACTTGAAGCAAGCCTATGAGCTATCGTACGCAATGTACGAGGCTAACTTAGCTTTAAAAATTGATCCCGGACTCGCACGAGATTGTCTCCCAGTTGGTATCTACTCGGGCTGTTGGGTCACCTGTAACCCTCGATCGCTAATGGCCTTCCTTTCTCTTCGTACGCATGAGCCAGACGCTACTCAAATTTCTTATCCGCTATGGGAAATTGAGGTGGCTGCTCGTATTTGTGAGCAGATTTTAGAATCGGGTTGGCCTATCACTTACAAAGCATTCGTCAACAATGGAAGAGTTGGTCCGTAGAAACGCTCTGGAGCACCTACGCCGGGGAGATTGCCATCTGGTGTAATTTACGATCCGGCTAGGCTCCAGTTCGTGCTTACCGTAAAACTCATGAATAAAAATCTTTTTCACCCCTTTTGTTAGAGGAATAAAATTATGGCCCTACGAGGAAGCGAAGCATTTCATCATGAACTCGGTGAGATAGGAAGGCTACACGATAAGAAGCAAAAGGACTATGGGAGTCCCCATGACCCCTTTTCCAATGTGAGGGCGTCCGAAGACTTTGGAATACAAGCGTGACTGGGATGTCTCATTCGAATGAATGACAAGATGTCTAGACTGAAGACATTTGCAAAAAAAGGATCTCTCAGCAATGAAAGTGTGGAAGATTCTTTACGAGACTTGGCAGTTTACGCGATCATTGCCCTCTGCCTATATCAGGAAGAAAGTGAAAGAGATGATAAAGGAAAGTAGGAGAAGAATATGGCGCGTTAATCCAGACAGCGTAACAACTGATCCTGAGCAAGAAGTATCGACTGAATCCATGTTTACCGATAGTCTAGTTGATGTTTTTCTATTACTAGAAAATCACGCTAGATAGTTGTGAGCATTGTGGGAATCGAACCCACAACCTCTACCTCATCAAGGTAGCGCTCTACCATTGAGCTAAACACTCTGAAACCCCTCAAAAGGGGTTTCTTTTTATTTCAGTTCAACTGCAGCACCAGCTTCCTCTAACTTGCCTTTCATCTCTTCAGCCTCTTCTTTCTTTACAGCTTCTTTAATGGT
>DPNX01000051.1 GCA_003539915.1 Patescibacteria group bacterium
AAATGATTTTCCCCATTTTGCCGATTTTTTTAAAGAATGTTTTAGGAGCACCTTTTATAGTTATTGGATTAATAGAGGGTGTCGCAGAAGGCTTGGGATCGATTCTCAAATATTTTTCAGGTTATTTATCGGACAAGATAAGAAAGAGAAAAGGCTTAACAATTATTGGTTATGCTTTAAGTGCTTCTTCTAAGTTTATATTTGCGATTGCTAACAGTTCGTTGATAGTTCTAGCAGCTCGGACATTGGATAGAACTGGAAAGGGTATTAGAACTGCGCCTAGAGACGCACTAATTGCAGAGTCAGTTGATCCTAAGGAGAGAGGTAAGTATTTTGGTATTCATCGGGCTTCTGATACTGCTGGAGCTGTTCTGGGAACTCTTATTGCTATAGTCATCTTGTATTTATTGGAAAACAATATATCAGGCACTTTAAGAATGATACTTTTTATTTCTTTTATTCCAGCATCCCTATCGGTTCTTTTATTATTACCAGTCAAAGAAGTTGCTTCTACTAGATCTAAACAATTTAAAGACCATAAGTTATTTGATTTTGGAACTTTGTCTCCTAGATTTAAAAAGGTTTTAATAGTGGCTTCTCTTTTTGGATTGGCTAATTATAGTTACGCCTTTTATATTTTAAGAGCTGACGATATTGGTATAATGCTTTTTCTAATTCCAGTCGTTTATTTAATTTATAATATTTTTTATGCTGCTAGCGTTTATCCAGCAGGAAAGCTGTCAGACAAGATAGGCAGGAAGCCTTTATTGTTGTCAGCTTTTGTTTTGTTTGCTCTTGTTAATTTAGGTTTTGCTTTTGTGATTAATGATATAACAGTTTGGGTGCTATTCGCGCTTTACGGTTTGTTTATTGGTCTGACTGATGGGGTGTTTAAGGCCTTTATTAGCGATCTAGCGGTACGAGAACATCGAGGAGAGGCCTTTGGTATCTATCACACCACAATTGGCTTAGCGACCTTGGGTGGTAATGTTTTAGGAGGTTTGGTGTGGCAGTTATTTGGAGCTATTTGGCCATTTATTTTAAGTTCAGTTTGGATTTTAATAGCTGCTTTTGTCTTGTTGACCAAGGTACAGCCAGTAGCTCAAAAGAAGGAGGCCTTTACAGCTGATAAGTTTAGAGGTTATCGAGCGTAGTAACTGTTCTTAAAATTAACTTTGAATAAAGACGATGTGATTTGTGCTTTAGGGAGATGATGTGGTAAAAGTTCATTAAAGAATGAAAGATAAGATTTTAGATAAGTTAATTAAGGAAGAGGTTAAGCGTCAACAAAAGACTATTAATCTTATTCCATCAGAGAACTATGCTTCTTCGGAGATATTGGAGGTCATGGGGTCTGTTTTAATGAACAAATATTCTGAAGGTTATCCAGGTAAAAGATATTATCCGGGTAATAAGATTTATGATCAGATTGAGTTGTTAGCCCAAGAAAGAATAAGGAAGTTATTCAATCTAGGAAAAAATTGGCATATTAATGTTCAGCCGTATTCTGGTTCGCCAGCCAACTTAGCAGTCTATTTTTCTTTAATTGATTTTGGCGAGTCTATAATGGGAATGAGATTAGATGCTGGTGGACACTTAACTCATGGTCACAGGGTTAACTTTTCTGGTAGAGCTTATAAAGCAATTCAATATGGTGTTGATTTAGGTGATGGCTTATTAAATTATGATGAGATTGAGCGTTTAGCTGAGCAACGTCAGCCAAAGATTATAGTTTCAGGTGCTACCGCTTATCCACGAGAGATAGATTTCAAAAAAATAGGTAAAATTGCTCGAAGAATAGGCGCTTATCATGTCGCTGATATTTCTCATATTGCTGGCTTGGTATCAGCAGGTGAGCATCCTAGCCCTTTTAATGACTGTGATGTAGTTACCTTAACTACTCATAAAACCTTGAGAGGTCCTCGAGCAGCTATTATTATTTGTCGAGAAGATTTAGCTGATAGAATAGATCGTTCCGTTTTTCCTGGTATTCAAGGTGGGCCTCATAATAATCAGATAGCAGCCATTGCTTTGATGGCTTTTCAAAATTCTCAGCCAGATTTTAAAAGCTATCAAAAGCAGGTTTTAAAGAATGCTCAAATTTTAGCTGAGACTTTACAAGATAAAGGGATTAAATTAGTGACTAATGGTACGGATAATCACTTAATGATCATTGATCTTAAGTCACTTGATTTGAGTGGCAAGGAAGCTGAGAAAATATTGGAACAAGCAGGTATTACTGCTAATAGAAATTCGGTTCCTGGTGATATGTCACCTCAAAATCCATCAGGTATTAGATTAGGAACTCCAGCTATAACTACCAGGGGAATGAAGGAGGAGGAGGTGAGGCAAATAGCAGGATGGATTTCTGACCTGTTATTAAAAAAGTCTAAGCCAGTTGCCGTTAAAAAACAGGTTGATATCTTGTGTAATAAATTTCCTTTAGAATATTAATGAAAAAGATAGATGGTAATAAAATTGCTCAGCAGATTATTGCTGAATTAAAAGAACAAGCTCAACCAACAAAAAGATTGGTAGCTATTTTAGTAGGAAATAACGAGTCTTCAAAATCTTTTTTAAAAAGAAAGCAGAATATTGCTCAAGAGTTAGGAGTTGATTTTCAATTACGAGAATTCGAGCAATCAATTACTCAAGAAGATTTAGAAGGAGAGATAATGAGATTGTCTGATGATGACTCCGTAGGAGGTATTATTCTTCAATTACCTCTACCAAGTCATATTGATAGATCGGCAGTGATATCAAGGATAAGTTTGTTTAAGGATGTTGATAATTTAACCGGAGAAGCTTCTGTGCTATCGCCAGCTGTTAGCGTAATCCAAGATATTCTAAAAGAAGTTAGCTTTAGCTTGTTAGACAAGACGGTGGCGGTAGTGGGAAGTGAAGGTTTTTTAATTGGTCAGCCAGTTGTGCGTTGGTTAGGCGATCAGAGATTGAAAATTAGTGGT
>DPNX01000015.1 GCA_003539915.1 Patescibacteria group bacterium
AGTTTTGCGTAATGCTCGTCATTTACGCAAAGTCTTGGAAAGTTATCTTCCAGATAAAGTAGGGCGAATTGATAGGTTAATTGGTTTTGCAGAAAGATCTGATTGGCAGAATATATATAAGTTATTAGCTGAGTAACTTATTGTATTCATCAATCATTGATTGAAGATTATATTTTTTAATGTCTTCGCCAGCTTGTTTGCTAAGCTTATCCCTTAAGACTTTATTTTTAATTAGATCATCAATAGCTAGAGTCATTTCCTTTGAGTTTTTAATGGGAATTAAAATGCCATTTTGTTGGTCTTTGATTATTTCCCCAATGCCACCAGCTTTGGTTGTGATAATAGGTAATTTATTAGCCATGGCTTCTAGCAAGACATAGGGCATACCTTCTTTTACGGATGGAATAACAAAAATATCAATACCGTCTTGTTGTTCGAAATATTGCCAAGGATCGGATTGACTACCGGCCAGAGTACAGTTATGAATATTTAATTCTTTGATGAGTTGTTCTAGCTTAGATCGTTCTTTACCTTCACCTACTATGAAAGTTTCAATTCGATGGTTTTTTAATTGAGCTAGCGATCTAATTAAATAAGTTAGGCCTTTGGTAGGGTAGAAGTTAGCAATAACGCCTATTTTTAGAGTGTCAGATTTATTTTTCAGATTGTATTTATACTTTGAATAATCAATACCATTGTATAAAAGCCTTAGTTTTTCTTTAGAACAGATTTTGTATTTTAAAGCTTCGTCATAGCCTTGTTGAGAATTAACTATAATAAGATCTTTCCAGGGAGCGCTTATTTTTTCTAACCAAAGGAAGAGATTGTTCTGCCATTGTGGTCTGGGGTCGTTAAAGGACCAACCACCTATGCGGTAGATAATTTTATTAGATTGAGCTAGTTTACCAGCTAAAGCTCCTAAGAGGCCGGCTTTAGTGCTGCATAGCTGGACTATATCGGGGCGTTCTTTCTTTATTAGTCTATATAGTTCTATGAGGCCAAAAAGATCTCTGATAGGGCTTATACTGCGAATAAGATTGTTTAAACGGTGAGTTTTTATCTTATTCTTTTGAAGCTTGTTAAGTAGTGGTCCGGGTTGGCTAGCAACAGTTACTTGGTATTTTTTAGAATCTAAATTAGTTGACGTATCAAAAACCCAGCGTTGAGCACCACCTAGTTCTGATTGTGTAATTATAAAGAGAATTTTCATAAGGTCTTTCTTTTAACTTTAACAAAATTAATCTTCAAAGTACCCCACTCCTTCTTAAATCTATCTTGAGGCTTAAGAATTTTTATATCAAATTTACTAGGATCAATATTGTCTATAATTGGTTTAGCACCAGCATCTTCTCTGTTCCAGTAGTCATCAAAGATAACAACAGTTTGATCATGCATTAGTTGTTGAACATAGTGCCAATCGTTAGTAATTGTTTTTAAGCTGTGACCACCATCAAGAAAGACGAAGTCCATTTTAGGTAGTTGAGAAATGTTTTCAGGAAGAGTTTTAAGAGTATCGCCTTGAAACAAATTAATTTTGGATTTGGTAACTTTGAGTTTGTTTTCTACCTCTTGTTTAGCGAGGGGCATTTTAGAAACCTCTTCTTTGAATTTTTCTAAGGTTAAGTCTTCAAAAAGGTCAAAGCCGTAATAATTGATTTCTTCTGGAGAGTGATATTTCTGAGCGGCAGTGATCATTTGAAGTGATCGGTTACCATTCCAGACGCCAATTTCCATGATGTTTTTAGGTTTTAACTGGTCAATGGCCTGATTCAGGTTCTTATATCTTCTAGGTTTATTTATTATTTTTATGATTCTAACAAATAGAGATTTTTTATTAAGATTGTTTTGTTGATTGGTGATTTTATAAATAATATTTTGAGCTCTTTTTTGCCAGGAATAATTTTGAACATCAATATATGCTTGAGCAGAAATCTTATCAGCCCAATCCTCGTCCTGACTGATTTTATTTATTCCTGATACCAATCCTTGAATAGTTGGTTCAACTAACAAAGAGTTTTTTTCATTAAGAACCTCTTTGATTGATGGTAGATTGGAGGCAACAATAGCTCTTCGGCTGACCATATATTCAAATAGTTTCAATGGAGAGGTGTATTTCTCCGAAACGGCTTTTTCTTTGGTGTTAGGCAAGAGGAGTAAATCAGCTGCCTTGAGATATAAAGGAATCTGAGAGTGTGGTTGTTTTTCTATCAACAAAATATTATCAGCAACTTCTTTACTTAACTCATCAACTTCTTTCTTTGTGCCGCCAACAAGAACAAATAGGTAGTTGGGCAATTTTGAAGCTGCTTGCAGAACATTGTTAACTCCTTTCCATGAGTGAAGAAAAAAACTACCAGTATACATTACTATTTTTTTATCGATAGGCAGATTGAGTTTTTCTCGCGCTTCTTGTTTACTGACGTCAATAGCAAATTTTTCTAAATCTACTCCATCAGCCGCTACTAAGATTTTATTTTCTGGAATGCCAGCTATTACCAGCTCTTTTTTTATAATATTAGTTAGAACAACTAATAGACGAGCTTTTTTCCAAAGATAGAGGTGGATAGGTTTTACCTTCTTTGGTAGAGAGTGGATTTCAAGATTTGTTTTTTTGAAGAAAAGACTAGTTAATAAAATTCGAGAATATATCAGGTCATATTTTCTAAACCAAGAGTATATTTTAACTGCTTTAAGGAAGCTGGTGGCGGTTATCAAATATGATAATTTACCTAAAATAAAATCCAGAGGCATTAGATCAATACAGGGAAGGTAGGTGATTTTGAAGTTAGGGGAGATGTCGTAGTAAGAGAAAGGATCTTCTTTAATTTTGTTAAAACGGCGTGTAACTATTAACTCTAATTCCACGTTAAGATTAGCAAATGCCTGGCACATCTCCATTATTTGAATACCATGAGCCTTCTCCGTGGGAAGGCGAGCAGGGGTGATATGTAGAATTTTCATATTAAGAAGTTCGTTTAGTAACAATCTCTAATAGACTTTGTAAGGCGCTTTCTTTTAACAGCTTAAGAGCTATTAAGTAGATAAGAATTGCTATAGGAATAATAAGCCAAACAGCGATATTTAGAAGTTGCATCAACCAAACTAGAATGCCCATTATTATAGTCGCTAATAGTATTTTATTCAAACGATTTCCTAGCTTGAAATCATTAACTTGTTTCATTTTAAACCAAATAAAGGTGTTGCTAATTAATTGAGTGAATATGGTTGAAATAGCCGCTCCCTCAATACCCCAAATAGGGATTAAGAGGAAGTTGAAGGCGATATTACTACCAGCCGCTAGAGCGGAGTACTTAATAAACTCGTTTTGTTTGTTGTAGGCAAATAGAGCATTGCCAATAATAGTTATTGGAAAGTTTATCACTAAGCTGAAAATAAGGATCTGAAAGGTGGTGACAGAGGCGTGATAAGTACTGCCAAAAATAAGATCAATTAAATCAAAGCCAACAATAACACCGCCAATGGTTAGTGGTAATGAGAGCATAAAAATGGCTTTTAAAGATTTAACTATTAGATCAGAAAAGCCCTCTTTATCTTTACCGGCTAGCCTAGTAAAGGCGGGAAAGGATGAGGTGGCGATAAGAGCGGGTAGTGTATATAAAACGAGAATAATTTTTTGAGCCACAGAATAGAAACCAATGTCTTTAGCATCTCTTAACCAACCTAACATGATAATATCGGTATTAAGGATGATGCCAGTTAACATGCCCAAGAGAGCAAAAGGCCAAGCAGTGTAAATGATTTTTTTAACTAATGACTTATTGAAATTAGATGTTATTTTTTTGACCCAGTCTCTAATAACAAAGATAGCCGCTATCAAACCTATGCCACTACCAACTGCATAAGCTAGAGCCAGACTCTCTATGGTGGATATTGTTATTAAGGCCCATAATCCTAAACCAACAATAGCAATTTGGGTAATGATATTAACAATTGCCTCTAGGTGCATTTTTTCTAACGCTCTGGTGATGGAAAAAGAAAAGACTCTTAGACTATCAAAAGCAACTAAAAAGGCAGCAAGAATTATTAGATTTTGAGGTAGATCTATTTTTGTGAAAATAGGAGTTAAAAATACAACTGTTAGAAATGCTATAAGCAGGAAAAACAGCTTAATAAAGAATGAGGTGGAAAAATATTGAGCTTGTTGAGCGGGATATTTTACCAGTTCTCTGGTGAGTACTGCTCCCAGACCAGCATTCGCAAAAAGTGTGAAGAGCGCGGCTAAGCTGAGTACA
>DPNX01000025.1 GCA_003539915.1 Patescibacteria group bacterium
CTTTCTCAGTTAAGTATTCATTTGTCGAAGTACAATTGCCTCTATATTACTTCATCAAATAGCTATTTGCAAAATAAAAAACCCGCTTAGTATAAACATACTAAACGGGCTTGAGCCCTCTACCAACCCTCAATGAGAGTCGGCAGGAAGGGTGCTATCATGAATGGCATTGCAAATCCGTCTAGCCGTTGGTTCACCAAACGGCCGAAAGATCCAAAAACCAATCTCACACAGCGGATGACCAATGAGATTATGCACTAGCATATTTCTCCAAAAAATACTTAAAATACTTATTTTCACAACATCCTCCTTACGAAATGTCCTCGATATCCTTAGGCAACCGCCTAGCTATCGATTGAGCTATATTACCGATGATAACTTTCCACTCATCAATCTCTCCGATCGGATAAATACCAATCAAAGCCAGATGAACGAAGAAAGCATCTTTCAACGGAACAGGGTCTCTCTCCAAAGAACGTTTCCACTCTTGAAGAAAAGAATCAATTGAAGAACGTTCATTAACGTTCCTTCCTCTCAGACAAGAATAATCGGCGACCATTTCGCCGATATGAAACTCTGTCCATGCCTTATCAAAGTCCTCGTTAGAAGACATACCTAACTCCTTCCTGGATTAGGGGTTTCAAACAACTAACATAACTATACAATATAAAAGAGGTATTGTCAATTATTAGCGATCATCTCCACTGCCCTTAATAGCATCTCTCTGATAGCGATCCTGGAGCTTCTTGATATTGATATCAGCCACATCATTAAGAGATACTTTGAGTTCGGTAGCTAGCTGAGCAAGATACCATAGAACGTCCCCTAACTCCTTAGCTAAGGCCTCTTTACGCTCCTCGTCTAACTCTCCACCATTATCTCTCATCACCTTCTTAATCTTCTCCGCTACCTCACCCGCCTCTCCTACCAAGCCAAGAGTGGGATAAACAAAGTTGCTACCTAGATCAGGGTAGACAGCCGTCTCTCTACTTTTTTCTTGATACTCATCAAAAGTCATAAGTAATATTTTAACTAAAAACAAATTAAAATGACAATCTAATCTTTTCTCAAAAAATCGTCTGTTGATAACTTTTGGTAAGATTTGGGGAAGAGATGGTAAAATTAATCCAAAGGTCGTCTTTAAAAAATCTCATGAGATTATGTTAGGAAAAATTGCTTATTGGCTCGTGATCATCGGTGGTATCAACTGGGGTCTTGTTGGATTGCTAGACATGGACTTAGTTGCTAATGTCCTTGGTGCTGGCTCTACAGCTACCAAAGTTGTATATGACCTTGTTGGTCTTTCTGCTATTTACATGCTTCTCGGCATGAAAAAATAAACTCTTAACTGAGTTCAGTTAATTAATAAAGCCGCTTTCGAGCGGTTTTATTAATTGTTTGTTTTTTGATAAGATATTAATAATTATGAATATTAAAACCGAGGGAAGAATAATTAGATTCGGTATCATTTTATTCTGGACTTTATTTTGGCTTTTAAATGTATTTGATAAATTTATTACTAAGCCAACTATTTTATGGGTAGGTAAAGATAGATTGGCTCAATTTATAGATTATTTTGCATCAATTGGCATTAATAACCCTATTGTCGCCTCAACAATTCTCCAGCTAGTTATTTTAGCGGAAGTTATTGCTTTCATTTGTTTATTTATAGCTCTTATTCAATTTATTTTAAAAAATCATAACAAAGCCCAAACCTTCTTTTTCTGGGGAACTTTAACCGGTTTGATTATTTTCAGCTTCTTTTCTATTGGTGATCAATTCTTTGGTGATCGTCATGAACTCTTAGAACATACTACATACTGGTTAGCTCTAATTATATCTTGGGGCGCATACGTCTATTTCCCTAAAAGAAAATAAAAAAACCGGGCTAATTAAAGCCCGGTGGTGTAGATATCTCCCTCAATCACTCCAAGATAAAGGGAGATAAATGCAATCACTGCTAGTACCCAACCAATTGCTCGGTGCCACTTATTCTCAGGATCAAATAATCCGAAATAATAAGCAACATTGAACAAAAGGGTGAATGCTGCGGCGATGCCGAAGTAAATCCAAGTCATCATGACTAAGTACTCCTTGTTGTTGTTATAAAATGTTCTGTCTATAATATAACAGAAAATAACTATTTTGTCAATAAAAAACCCCAGCCAAATAGCTGGGGGGGTAGCTGATCGCTGGGTCCTCATTTCCAACTTGCTCCAAAAATACTTTTAAACCAATCTAATAGACGGAATAAGAAGAATCTCTCTTGCCGATCAGTAAAGATCGCCCCAGTGAGGTTCGCCTCAGAGAGGATCGCCCAAGAAAGGTTCGCCCTAGTAAGGTTCGCCCTAGTAAGGCACGCCCCCATAAGGCACGCCCCATGAAGGTCTGCCCCAGTAAGGTCTGCCCCAGTAAGGTCCGCCCTAATGAGGTCCGCCCAACGAAGGTCGATTTTTCCCTCAGGCCTCACTCTATTGAACTCTTCAATCTTCCCGTTCTTGAGAAGAGCAATGAGCTCTT
>DPNX01000014.1 GCA_003539915.1 Patescibacteria group bacterium
AAACCGCTAAGTTCTGTATTGGTGCGCGAGAGAGGATTTGAACCTCCACGGGATTGCTCCCACAAGCCCCTCAAGCTTGCGCGTCTACCGTTCCGCCACTCGCGCTTATTTTGAACCTAGCTTTTGTCTAATCTGCTTAACAGATAGATTACGCAAGAAGTATAATTTGGAACGTCTGATTCGTCCAGGCTTAGTAAGAATCTCTATCTTACCAATTCTTGGGGAGTTAATTGGATAAACCTTCTCTACACCCTCGCCAGAAATAATTGAGCGAACGGTAAAAGTAGCACCGATTTCTTTACCGTGCTTTCTAGCTAAAACGATGCCTTTGAAATTACTAGTTCTCTTTTTATCGCCGTCTTTGATGACCTCCTGTACAAGAACTGTAACGCCCGGCCTTATTTGATCAATAATTTTTTCATCAATCATAGTAGTTAGATAATAAAGTATTTCTGTTGAGTTGGCAAGTAAAAATTGAGTATCCGCCTGTTTTCTGCTTTTCTTAAGGCAATGAAAATTCTTATCGATATTCGCCTCTTGAGTAAAGGGGGTCAATCAGGAATTGAGGAGTATACCAAGCACTTGGTATCCAACCTTTTAGCTATTGATGACAACAACTCTTATCAACTCTTTTATAACGGCTGGAAGAAGCATCCACTACCCCAAAACTGGCTCGATAGGGCTGAGGTGATTGATAGGAAGATGCCTAACAAGTTATTTGATTTAAGTAGTCGTTTTTTTAACAGATCTCTTGTACCTCAAGCAGATTTGGTTTTTAGTCCTCACCTTAATATATTAAAGACCAAGATGCCAAGAATATTAACTATTCATGATCTTTCTTTCATTCATCACCCACACTTCTTCCCCCGCGAATCTAAAGCTTGGCATTGGCTTCAGGATTACAAAAATCAGATAAAGGAAGCCTCTCTAATCACCGCGGTTTCTAATTTCACCAAACAAGATTTAATAGAAACTTTAAAAGTGCCTGCTGATAAGATAAGAGTAGTTCCTTTAGGAATCAGTGATGAGTTCAAAGTATTAAATGTTGAGAGACCTAGCTCGTTACAACATCCTTTCATTCTGTATCTAGGTACTATCGAGCCCAGAAAAAATGTTTCAGCAATTATCAAAGCTTTTAATATTATAAAAGCTGGTAACGACTTAAAAGATTTGAAGCTTGTCTTAGCCGGCCGCCTAGGCTGGTTGTATCAAGAGACTTTAAAGACCTATGAAGCCTCACCATATAAAGAAGATATAATTTTATGGGGTCCAGTTAAGAAAGAGGATCGGGCTTTGTTATACAACTTAGCAGAAGCATTAATCTTTCCCTCATTTTTTGAAGGCTTCGGCCTTCCTCCTCTAGAAGCTCAGGCTTGTGGCTGTCCAGTTATTGCTAGCCAAAGAACTTCATTGACTGAAGTTTTGGGTGATTCAGCTAGGTTAATTGATCCGTGGCGAATTCACGACCTAGCTGGTACGATAGAAGAAGTCTTAACTACTAATCTAAAAGATAAATTGAGAGAAGCGGGTTTGATTAATAAGCAGAAATTTAGTTGGAAAAAATCAGCCCAACAATTATTAAATATTTTTCAAGAATATGAGGCTTAAGGTAATTGTCATTTTAATACTTCTACTAGTTATGGGCGGCTATGTATTCTTTATCGGCATACAAGAGTTCAAGGATCAAGCTTTAATCTCTGCCGATAATGTTTCTACTGGCTTTAAAGGAGCTCTAACTTCTCTTTTTAATCTGCAACCCGATGGAGCTTTACGACACTTTGATAAGGTAAAGCGAGAGATAGAACTCCTACAAAACCAGTTACCAGCTCTAACCAAGTTTTTACCAATCTTAAAAAACCTCCCTCCTCTATTTGATAATATTGATGAGATTACTAGCGTAGCTTCTAAACTCACTATTAAATTAGACCTCTTACAAAAAGAAGGGGCTGGATTTGTTTTGCAAGAGAAGGGCTTGTCGTTAATTAAGCTTTTGGAAGAGGTGTTAGCGGATATAGATCAATTAGACTCACTAACAACTAATCTGAGACAACAGGCTAAGGAGATAGATTTTGATCTAGGTGATGAGATAAGGACAATGAATCACCAACTTCAATCATCAAAGATGTTTCTCAAATCATTTATAAGTTGGCTTAAAGAAAAAAAACCTCATCACTTAGTTATTATTTTTCAGAACCCATCTGAGATGAGGCCAGCTGGAGGCTTTATTGGTAGCTTTGCTCAGTTAACTCTTCATCAAGCCAGCATGACTAACCTAGAAGTTAATGACGTGTATGACATTGATGGTCAGTTAAAGAAAAAGATCATACCTCCAAAAGCTCTTCAATCTATAACTCCTACCTGGGGAGCTAGAGATGCTAACTGGTTCTTTGATTTCCCTACCTCAGCTAAAAAAGTTATTGAGCTTCTAGAAGCCTCTCGAACATACAAAGAAAGAGGAACTAAGTTTGATGGAGCGATTGCTATCAACGTTCACGTTATTAATGACATCTTGAGAATCATTGGTCCTATTGAAATAAAGGAATACGATATTGTGTTGGATCATAATAACTTTCTTCCAGAAATACAGCGTAATGTTGAAACTAATAAAAACAAGAACGTTCTTAAATCCGCTACCCCTATTATTTTTGAAAAAATAGGCACCTTGAAAGACGAGGGAAAGATCGCTTTGGTAGAGATAATTGCGGACAGAATTGAAAAGAAGGACATTATGATCTACCTAGACGACCTGATGATGGAGAATTTTATTCAAAATATGGGAGTTGGTGGAGAAGTTACCCGCCTACCTAAAGATTTCTTTGGCGAATATCTAGCGGTGATTAACGCTAATATTGCTGGTGGA
>DPNX01000036.1 GCA_003539915.1 Patescibacteria group bacterium
AACAATCATTACCTCTTCTTCTAAATCTACACCTTGACAAACGGTTTTAATATGCTATAATGTACTTAGTAAATTAACACTGTTCACTTAAGGAGAGACCATGACTTCTGTTGTTTTAACGATCATCTTGATGATTATTTCAGCAATTTTGATCATCAAGACACTGGCTATTGTTCGCAAAGAGAATCATCAAACTGATATTCTCTTTAAAAAGGTGAATCAGATCCCAAATTCGGCGAACCTTTATGAGGTGGACCTTCGCGGCGTGGACCTTCGCGTCGCGGACCTTCGCGGCGCGGACCTTCGCGGCGCGGACCTTCGCGGCGCGGGCTGCTGTTGGGGCGCAGACCTTCGCGGACCTTAGAAGCCAAAGACCCTTGTGATGAGGGTCTTTTTTTTATTTAACAATCATTACCTCTTCTTCTAACCAGATATCATATTTATCATGAACACGCTCCTTTATTATTTTAATAAGAGATCTAACATCCTCAGCTGAAGCATTATTAGAGTTGATAATAAAGTTAGGGTGTTTAGGAGAAACCATTGCTCCGCCAAACTTTTCTCCTTTAAGGCCGGTTTTATCAATTAATGTGGCAGCGGGCAAAACAGGAAAGGGGTCTGTTTTAAGGTGAGTCTTTAACTCTTCGTCTTCTTGCCATTTATTAGGAACTAAGTGCCAATCAACATTCTTAAAAATACTACCAATATTAGGATGGTCTAATGGCTGACGAGCTTCACGCCAAGCGATCTTATCATCAATAACTTTTTGAATCTCCTCTTTGTTGCCAGGCTCTAAAGCGAGGACCGCCTCTAATACAATCTCTTGATCACCTTTTTCTTTAAAAATGCTATTACGATAACCAAAGTTACACTCCCCATTATTTCTTTTAATAATCTTCGGCTCAACTCCTGAAATATCTAAACTTGTCACCTCGATAACAGAATCCTTCATCTCACCCTTGAAAGCGCCCGCGTTACCTCTAACAGCTCCACCAACAAAGCCTGGTAAGCCACCAGCCCATTCCAAACCAGCCAATCCCTTGTCGGCCACAAAATCTAATAGATCGCTAACTAAGATACCAGCTCCAACAACAACCTTATTACCATCTTGTTGTAGCTGGTTCATGGTTGGCTTGATAACCAATCCCTCAAACTTCTGATCGTCAAAGAGTAAATTGGTACCACCGCCTAAAACAAAAATAGACAGTTTTTCTTGCTTAGCCTTTTTAACTGCCTTAATGATTTCTTCTACTTTATTGGATTGAAAAAAATACTGAGCCTCACCGCCAATTTTATAATTGCTATGGTCGCTCAGTTTAACGTTGGTTTTAAACATAACTCCGCATATCTCGAAATTAATTCAAAAGATCTGGAGTGGAGCCGTGGAGGTGACCTCCAATTCTATATGTTTTAAATGAGTACTCTACCACAGCTCCGTCTTTATTATGAATAATAAGTTGTATTTTGCAACCCCATAAAGCAAAACTGCGCCCTAGGGACGCGGTTTTACCAACATATAGGAGAGGTGCCGAAAACGACTGCACTCATTCCAGTTACTATCCTAACCTAATTAATAGCAAAAGTCAAATTCAACTAACTTCGTTAAGAATTTTATTTAACTCTTCTGCCTGCAAACTAGCTCCACCTATCAAAGCCCCCTCAATCTCATCGTGTTGTAAAAACTCTGAGGCATTTTTGGAATTGACCGATCCTCCATAAAGGAATTTGAGCTGAGAAAGAATCTCTGGATTAACTTCTTGAACAACTTTTTTAATAAAACTAATAACCTCTAAGGTGTTTTCTGGTTTATCTGGCTCAGCATTAGGATTGGTACTAATAGCCCAAATAGGCTCATAAGCAATATAGATAGGCTGATCGGATTCAACACCATCTAAAGCCACAGCAATCTCTTCTTGTATGACAACCTCTCTATGACCAGATTCTTTTTGTTCAAGAGTCTCTCCTACACAAAGAATAGGTATGAGACCAGTCTCTATAGCGGTCGCTATCTTCTTAGCTACCATCTCATTGGTCTCTCCAAGATTTTGTCGTCTTTCAGAATGACCAATAATAACATGTGTAACATCAAGATTTTTTAACTCTTCAGGAGATATCTCTCCTGTGAAAGCTCCTGTGTCACCCTCCCAAAATAAGTCTTGAGCTCCTAACTGACCTTTGTCTATAATCCTCGATAACTCTTCTAAAAAAATAAAAGGCGGGCAGATAATCAGATGCTCCTGATCGGTGGCCCGAGCCAGTTCAACCGCCTCTTCAACAGTAGCAGGATTCATTTTCCAGTTGGCAATAATTAGTTTACTCATTTTTTTTGCTAGCAATTCTGTTCATATAATACCACCACAAAGTATCTTTCGCGATAGGTAGTGTGTTTATACTACCCTCTCGAGCATTTTCTATCAAAACTATAATAGCTATCTCAGGATTATCAGAAGGGGCATAGCCAACAAAAAAGGCGTTGGTCTTGGTGTTGTTAGCAAACTGAGCACTACCAGTCTTACCTGATGCTTTGAAAGGTAGGTCGGCCAACCACCGTGCTGTACCATAAGGCTTGCTAACTGCATCTCTAAGACCCTTTTTAACCTCATAGATGATTGGCTCTAGCTTGGAATAATCTAAGACTTTCTTTTTAATATTCAACTGAGCAATATTAGAGCGCTCATCAACAATGCTCTTAGCTATGTAAGGACGATACTCCTTACCATTATTAGCAAGAGTAGCTATAGAAGAGATTAAGCGTAAGGGTGTCATTGCTAGGTTTCCCTGACCAATGCTGACGTTATAAGTATCACCAATTCTCCAAATATCACCCGTCTTCTCTTCCTTCTCTTCTGGAGTATAAAAGAAACCAACTTTCTCTGCTGGAATATCAATACCAGTCTTTTTTCCTAAATGAAACATTTTCCAGTATTTTTGTAGCCTGTCTATTCCCAATCCTTTCGTCTCAGCAAAACCACCTCCGACAATATAGAAATAAACGTTGCTTGATCTAGCTAAGGCAGAAAACATATTGACTGAACCGTGAGCTTTCCAGTCTAGGAATATACTAGGCTTATCAGGATGATAAGGATTAGGGAGTTCAAGATAACCTTTAGAATAAAACTCATCAACTGGTGTAACTACCTTCTCATTAAGAGCTGCTAGAGCCACAAAAGGCTTGATGGTAGAGCCGGGACTATAAACTCCTGAGACAGCTCTATTGAACAAAGGTAGATTATGAGAATTTAAATACTTAGCTGGCTCATTATTATCAAAACTAGGAAAGTTAATTAATGATAAGATCTCACCATTTTGGGGATTGATAGCAATACCAACACCCGAGGTTCTATTAAGATGATTAAGTTGTTCTTTAAAGCGTTTGTAAAAAAATCTTTGTAGACCAGCATCAATAGTGGTGTTTAATTGAAAGCCTGGCTTAGCCTTAGCGATGACTTTTTCATCAAGTGTTTTACCCTTCACATCACGATAGATAGTCCTCTTACCAACCTGACCTTTTAATAGGTCGTCATAGGAGGCTTCTAGGCCAGTCTTACCAATAATCTGATCTCCCTCATCAGCTACTCCTACATAACCTAAAACATGAGAGAAAATCTTCTTGTCAGGATAGTAGCGGCGAAAAGCATTGTTAACTCTAAAAGCTTCTAGCTTCAAAGATCGAAGCTTAACAGCTTGTTCTACTGTAATGTCTGGATCAAGAATGACTTCGCTAACTCTTTC
>DPNX01000001.1:0-310 GCA_003539915.1 Patescibacteria group bacterium
CGTCACGAACCTCAAAACCAGCTCTCTTCTGAGTCAAACCACCAGGACCCATGGCAGAAATACGTCGCTTGTGTTCAACCTCATCTAACGGATTAACTTGTTGCATAAACTGAGCTAACTGAGATGAAGAAAAGAACTCTTTCACAACAGAAATTAGTGGTCGAGCATTAATTAGCTGAGTTGGAGTTAAACCCTCCGGTTCGGAGGTAGACATTTTGTCAGTAATAATTCGGCGCATTCTGGTAAAACCGATTCGTAGTCGGTTTTGTAGTTGTTCACCAACTGGACGAATACGACGATTACCCAAGTG
>DPNX01000001.1:602-3455 GCA_003539915.1 Patescibacteria group bacterium
ACGACGATTACCCAAGTGATCAATATCATCAGGTTCTTGTGACTGATCATTATTGAGACGGATAATCTCCTTAATAATTAAAATCAAATCTTCTAAACGAATAATACGAGAGTCTATCTTCTCATCAATGTTAAGTCGCTGGTTGAGCTTGTAACGACCAACTCTGGAGAAGTCGTAACGATCAGCTCTCTGGAACATGGCATCAATCAAGCTCTTAGCATTTTCAACTGTAGCTAAGTCACCTGGTCTAATACGCTTATATATTTCGGTGTAAGAGCCATCAACAGTTTCAGCAGCATCTTTCGCTAAAGTCTTCTCAATGTATTTAACCTCTCCTGTATCAACATCAGCAAAGATTTCTGAAATTTGAGCATTAGTCTCTAAACCAAAGATCCTTAAAAGATCGGTGGCAGCAGTTTTACGATGACGATCAATCTTTACACCAATAAAACCGTCGCGATCGGTTTCAAATTCTAGCCAAGCACCACGATTAGGAATGACCTTGGCACCGAATAATTTTTTACCTCTAAGAACGTTAGTGGTAAAATATACTCCAGAGGAACGAATAAGTTGAGAAATAACTACGCGCTCAATTCCGTTTATAATAAAGGTACCTCTCTCGGTCATAACCGGGAAGTCACCAAAATATACCTCTTGCTCCTTCTCAGCCTTATCTTTCTTATTAACCAGCTTACACTTAACCCTTAGAGCTGAGTCATAAGTCAGGTCTTTAAACTTAGCTTGCTCTTCGTCGTATTTAGGGTCATCCCAGTAATAATCAACGAATTGCAACTCGAGACCTTTCTCTGAGAAATCCTCTATTGGAAAGACTTCTTTGAATAATTCATTTAAACCATTTTCCAAAAACCAATTATAAGAATTGGTCTGGATCTCAAAAAGATCTGGTTGAATTGCTGATGGATGACTTGAGTAAGATTTGAAAGACTTAGTGGGTAATTTATCCATTGTGTTTTATTTGATAATTTATAAGCAACAAAATTAAAGGTGCAAAAAAGTAAATCCCCACCCCACTTGGGAACTTGTTTTATTTGCCAATTTTCTATCTTAAGTATTTAACACGATTTCTATTGTGTTCGTCAAGGGTAGCAGCAAAAATCGTCTTTCTAGTGCGCGGATGTGAGATGTAAAAAATGTATCTCGTCTTAACTGGATTCAACGCGGCTTTGATTGCACTCAGTCCCGGATTAGCGATCGGTGTTGGAGGCAACCCTTTGCTTAAGTATGTATTATAAACACCCTTCGATGCAAGGTCTCTCCTGGATAACCTCCTAGTTTGAGATGGGCAAGTAGCAAATCTTTCTCCACATTTTTCATAAACAGTAGTGGCATCTAGCTGCAATCTCATACCCAATTTCATCCGTCGATAGATGAGACCAGCTATAATTTTTCTATCTTCAAAGAAAGGAGCCTCCTTTTCAATCAAGCTAGCTATTATTAAAGATTGATAATTGGCAGCAAGCTCATCTTTAAACAATGGCAGGGCTTGTTTTTTAAAGTTATCTAAAAACTCTCTCACTACAATATCAATATCAGAAAAAGGAGCGAAGCGATAAGTGTCACCAAAGACAAACCCCTCTAAAGAACCGACTTCTCTCAAAAATGGATAGTCGATAACTAATTTCTGCCAATCATATTTTTCTAGCTCTCCAGCATTAATAACACCAGCTGCACTTAATCGATAATCTATATCTTTAACAGTCTCCCCTTCAAAGATAACAACTGAGATCTCAGGAGGGCCATCAATTAATAATTTAGAAATCTGAACCGAGTTCCAAGCTGGGCTAACGGTGTAATAGCCAGGTTTAAATAAGTGAGCTTTACCACTCAAGAGATTATATAACTTAAAAGCTTCTGTGGATTTAATAAGTTTTTCTTTATCTAAGTTATCAACCACCTCCTTCAAGCCATCGCCTTTAGCGATAGTAAATTTTACCCCAGCATCTTCAGCTAAACGATCTATTGGCTGAAGAGCAATTACTAAGGCAACTAAAGCAATAAAAAGAACGATTGCTATAGAGACTACTAGCAACAACCAAGGGTTTTTTAAATTAAAACGAGAAACGATTTGCAATGCTTTGAACTATACCTATCAGAGCTGCGCTCGTCAATAAATTAGAACCTCCATAACTCAAGAAGGGAAATGGAACTCCAATGACGGGCAAAAGCCCTATATTTGAACCGACGTTAACTATAAAATGTAGGATAAAAAGAATAACTGTTCCTAAACATAATAACTTAGGAAAATTATTCTTCGCTAATGATCCTATTCTAATAATACGGAAAAGTAGCATAAAGAATAGTCCTATCAGTATTAATCCCCCTAAGAGACCCCATTCTTCAATAAGAGCTGCCAAAATGAAGTCGGTTGGAGCTTCTGGCAAGAACCCCAACTGGACCTGAGTTCCCTGACCATATCCCTTGCCTAAAAACCCAGCTGAGCCGATAGCAATCTTGGCCTGAATAACGTTGTAGTTAACTCCTAGGGGATCGTACTCTGGATTAAATAAGCCGATAATTCTTTCTTTCTGATAACCTTGTAGAAAACTAAACCAACTCCAAACAACCACCGTACTAAGTATTAGCAAGCCGATCACGATATGTTTCATCCTGATACCACTAACCAACAAGAAACCAATCCAAAGCCCAAATAAAATAAGGGCTGATCCTAGATCAGGTTGTAATAAAACAAAAGTTGCTGGAATAAGTAAATAAACGAAGGGAATAAAAATATTACGCCATAAAGCAATACCAACATGACGACGGGCAAAGAAATAAGCAAACACTATAATCAAAGCTATCTTCACAAATTCAGAAGTCTGCATCTGAAAAGGA
>DPNX01000026.1 GCA_003539915.1 Patescibacteria group bacterium
CATCAAAAACATGATTACTGGTGCGGCTCAGATGGATGGTGCTATCTTGGTGGTTTCCGCTACTGATGGCCCAATGCCTCAAACTCGAGAACACATTCTATTAGCTCGTCAAGTTGGTGTGCCTTCTATTATTGTCTTCTTGAACAAGGTTGATCAGGTTGATGATCCAGAAATGATTGACTTGGTTGAGTCTGAAGTTAGAGAGTTATTGAGCAAGTATGATTTCCCTGGTGATGAAGTGCCAGTTATTCGTGGTTCTGCTCTAAAGGCTCTAGAAGCTACTAGTCTTGAGGATGAGGCTATCAAGCCTATCTTGGACTTAGTAACCGCTCTAGATGAATACATTCCAGAGCCAGTACGAGACATCGAAAAACCATTCTTGATGCCAATTGAGGACATCTTCTCTATTGAGGGTCGAGGTACTGTGGTTACTGGTCGTATTGAAAGAGGAATTGTTAATGTTGGTGAAGAGATTGATATTGTTGGTATTAGACCAACTACTAAAACAACCGTTACCGGTGTTGAGATGTTCAATAAGCTCCTTGATCAAGGTCAAGCGGGTGATAACGTGGGTATTCTTTTACGAGGTACCAAGAAAGAAGACGTTGAACGAGGTCAGGTCTTGGTTAAACCAGGTTCTGTTACCCCTCACACTGAGTTTGAAGCTGAAATTTATGTTCTAGGTAAGGAGGAAGGTGGACGACACACTCCATTCTTTAAGGGATATAAGCCTCAGTTCTACATTCGAACTACCGACGTTACTGGTGAAGCTATCTTGCCAGAAGGTATGGAGATGGTTATGCCAGGTGACACTGTGACGATTAACGTTAAGTTGATCTCACCAATCGCCTTGGAAGAGAAACAGCGTTTCGCTATCCGTGAAGGTGGTCGAACTGTCGGTGCTGGTGTGGTTACAGCAATTACTAAGTAAAGAAAGTTAAGAAATCAGTAAATTAACACATGGCTAAAAGCCAAGAAGAAAATAAGCTACGCTTGCGAGTTAAAGCCTACGACACCAAATTGATCGATAATTCTTGTCGACAGATAGTGGATGTGGTCAAACGGCATGATGCAGAGGTAGTGGGACCTATTCCGTTACCAACTGAGAAGCATAAATATACCGTTAATCGCTCCACTTTTGTTCACAAGACCTCTAGAGATCAGTTTGAGCTCAGGGTTCACAAGCGTTTAATAGATATCCTCAACCCAGGTCAATCCTTGATTGAGGCGCTATCCAACCTAAATCTCCCATCTGGTGTTGATATCGAGATCAAAATGGTTTAAGATAGCGAAGACGAGATTTAGCCATGAAACATAACAAAACACTCGGCTAAGTCCGAGTGTTTTGTTTATCGGAATATATGACCAAATTAATTGCTCAAAAAATAAGAATGACTCAGATTTTTAAGGACGATTTTGTCGTGCCTGTTTCTATTATTCAATTTGCAGTTGATAGTGATCTATCAGGCATTGAAGAGGGAAAGAAACTACGCGTCAGTGGTACTTCTAAAGGTAAGGGTTTTCAGGGAGTAGTTAAGCGTCATGGTTTTCGTGGTGGTCCAAAAACTCATGGTCAAAAACACAGTCATCGAGCTCCTGGTTCTATTGGTAGCACAACTCCACAACGAGTTTTGCCTGGTAAGAAGATGGCCGGTCGAATGGGATGTGATCGTATTACCCTCAAAAGCGTGAAGGTTGTTGAGGTTGATAATGAGCAAAAGACTGTTTTATTGAAAGGTTCGGTGCCGGGTAATAACGGTGGTCGGTTGGAAATTGTAATTAATTAATATGAAAGTTAAAGTATACAACTGGAAAAACGAAGCAACCGGTGATATCGAATTATCTAAGAGTATCTTTTCCCGAGTCTGGAACCCCGACCTTGTTCATCAAGTTTTGGTCTCTAAAGATGCTAATAGACGTCATCCTTGGTCTCACGCTAAAGAAAGAGGTGAAGTTAAGGGTGGTGGTAAGAAGCCATGGCGACAGAAGGGAACTGGTCGAGCGCGACATGGTTCTATCCGATCTCCACTTTGGAGGGGTGGTGGTGTAACTTTTGGTCCTAGTAAGGATCGTAACTATACCAAAAAGATTAACAAAAAGATGTTAAAAGTTGCTCTTTATTGCGCTTTGTCTAAGAAATTAGCTGATGGTGAGCTTAAAATCATGGAAAGCTTGAAAACCAAGACTTCTAAAACTAAGGAGTTGGCTAATAATCTAAAAACTTTGCAAAGTAATAACACTTTGTTAATCGCTTCATTAGATAACACCAATATCAATCGAGCTTGCTCTAATATTCCAAAAACCAAGTGTTTACGAGCCGATGCTATAAATATCACCGATATTCTTAAATACAAGAATGTTTTGATTGATAAAGAAGCTGTTAATGTAATTAAGTAATATGAATAATAAATTCTTAGTCAAAAATCCATTAATCACTGAAAAAGGTACCGATTTAAGTGCTTTAGGCAAGTACCTATTTTTGGTTGATAAAAAGGCAACTAAGAATGAGATTAAAAAGATTGTCGAGAAGGAGTATAAAGTAAAGGTAACTAAGGTTAATGTTATGAATACTAAACCTAAACCACGTCGCTTAGGTCGATCGCAGGGTTATCGACCAGGTTATAAGAAGGCGGTTGTTACCTTGGCTAAAGATCAAAAAATCGACGTTGTACCACAATAAACATGATTAAAAGATACAAGCCGACAACTCCATCAAGACGACACATGACTACGGTAGATTATTCTATCTTGTCAGATGCTAAGCCTTTTAAAGGTTTATTGAAGAAATTTAAAAACCGAGCTGGTCGTAACAACCAGGGTCGCATTACCGTCCGTCACCAAGGAGGAGGACATAAGAAGTTGTATCGAACAATCGATTTTAAACAGGAGCGTTTTGATATTCCAGCTAAAGTAGAGACTTTGGAATATGATCCATATAGAACTGCTTTTGTGGCTTTGATCTTGTATAAAGATGGCCGACGTAGTTATATTATAGCGCCTAAGGACATGAAGGTAGGTGATGAGATTATCACCTCTGAAAAGGCTCCTATCAAAATTGGTAACCGTTTACCAATCAAAAACATCCCGATTGGTTATCAGGTTCATAACGTAGAGATTCAGCGAGGAGCAGGAGGTAAGTTGGCTCGTTCCGCTGGTTCTTCTGTTCAAGTGTTAGCTCACGAAGGTGGCTACACCAACCTGAAGATGGCTTCCCGAGAGATCAGAAAGGTTTCTTGGCACAGTCTTGCTACCATCGGTCAAGTTTCTAACCAAGAGTGGTTCTTGATCAATATTGGTAAGGCGGGTCGTAATCGTTGGTTGGGTATTAGACCAACTGTTAGAGGTTCAGCGATGAACGCAGTGGATCACCCTTATGGTGGTGGTGAAGGTCGTCAGCCCCGAGGTACTAAGAGACCTAAGGATAAATGGGGTAACGTTACAGGTGGTCGTAAGACTCGTAAGAAGAAAAAGTATTCTAACCACTTGATTATCAAACGTCGGATTAAGAAATCTAGAAAGAAATAAAAATATGAGTAGAAGTTCAAAAAAAGGTCCATACGTTGATCAAAAATTATTGAAGAAGCTCTCTAAGGTAGAGAAGGGTGGCAAGGATATTGTTAAAACCTGGTCGCGAGCTTCAGAGATCTCTCCAGAGATGGTGGGATACAAGATCGGCGTTCATAATGGTCGGCACTTCATTGAAGTATCGGTTAAGGAAGAGATGGTAGGTCACCGTTTAGGTGAGTTTTCTCCTACCCGAACTTTTGCTAAGCATGGTGGTAAGATGCAGAAAGATATGGAAATGAGAGCGGCTCAAACGGCTCGTGATGCTGCCAAGAGAGAAAAAGCATCTAGTTAATAAACAAAAATATGGCACAACAAACAGTAAAACTTAATTATCTGAAAATCTCCCCTCGTAAAGTGAGGTTGATTGCTGACGCCATTAAAGGCTTGCCCGTTCAGGAGGCGGAAGCTCAATTATTAATGAGACCGCAGCGTTCTGCTCCAGCTCTATTAAAACTATTACGTTCCGCTGTAGCTAACGCTAAGAGTCGTGATATGAAAATAGATTCTTTATATGTTTCTAGTATTAGGGTAGATAAGGGTCCAATGTTGAAGCGGATGTTGCCGCGAGCTATGGGTCGAGCTACTTTACTACAGAAAAAGATGAGTCATGTTATTCTAGTTCTAGATGAGAAGGAAACTCCAAACAAAGAAAGGTTTAACATTGTTAAGCCAGTGAAAGAGAAGAAAGATGAGAAGCAACCAGCTAAAAAGACTAAGGCTGCTAAGGAGGTGAAAGAAGATCAGGTAACTAAAGAGAAGCCACGATCTGACAAGAAAGAACAGCGAGCAGAGGAGAAAAAAGGCGTTTTCAAGAGGTTCTTCAGACGAAAGAACATCTAGACAAAAAGTTTAATTAATATTATTTTACAAAAACCATGGCAAGAAAAATTAGACCAGATTTATTAAGACTAGGAATTGTTAAGGGATGGAGCTCCCGTTGGTTTAGTAATGCCAGTTTTCGTAATAACTTAGAGGAGGATGAGTTGATGCGTAATATTATCAATGACAAGATCAAGACAGCAGGTATTGTTAGTATTGATGTTGAGCGGAATATTGGAGACGTTAAAATCATTATTAAAGCTTCTCGACCAGGTTTGATTATCGGTCGTGGTGGTAAAGGTATTGAGGATTTAACCAAACTTATTAAATCTAAACTAATTAAGTTGAATCGACGTCGAGGTATTGAGATGCCTTCAATCAATATTTCTATTGAAGAATTAAAGCGATCTGAGGTAGCGGCTGTTAACGTAGCTCAGAATATCGCTTGGGATCTAGAAAAAAGAATGCCTTATAGACGAGTTATTAAAAAGCATCTAGAGGGTGCGATGCAGAATAAAGATATTTTGGGTGCTCGAATTAGTATTAAGGGTCGAATTGGTGGATCAGAGATTGCTCGAAAAGAATGGTTAGGTCGTGGTAAGTTACCACTACAAACTCTAAGAGCTAATATTGATTATGGTGAGGTGACTGCTTTTACCTCCTATGGAACCATTGGTATCAAGGTTTGGTTAAATAAAGGTGAAGTATTTGAAGATTAAACATGTTAGTCCCAAAGAAAGTTAAACATAGAAAATGGCATAAAGGCCGTTCACGAAAGCGCAAAGTTGAGACCCGTGGTGTTACTTTACAACACGGTGGCTTTGGTTTGAAAGCGGATGGTTCAGCTTGGATTAACTCAAGTCAGATTGAGGCAGCTCGAAGAACCATTACCAATTTCCTTAGTCGTGAAGGAAGAGTCTTTATCAGAATCTTTCCTGATAAGCCTGTAACCAAGCGACCGCCAGAAGTTACTATGGGTGGTGGTAAGGGTGCGGTTGATCACTATGTTTTTCCAGTTCGTCCAGGTAGAATTTTGTTTGAGATTGATGGTGTTGACGAGCAAAGAGCTCGAGACGCTTTAACTCGTGCTAGTTATAAGTTACCGTTAAAAACCAAGATTGTAACTAAAGAAGAATAATGAAAAAGAAAGAGTTACAACAATTAAGCAAGAAGCCAGTGGCTGAATTGCAAAAGAAAGTGCAAGAGAGCAGGAATAAGCTTTGGCAACTCAGGGTTGATTTAGCAGCCGGAAAAGTGAAGAATATAAAACAGATTAGAAGTTTAAGGCAAGATATCTCTCAAATGTTAACTTTTATCAATAATCATGGAGAATAAAAAAGAAGTAAAAAGACGTAAGTTAGAAGGAGTGGTTGTTTCTGATAAGATGGAAAAGACCGCTACTGTTGAAGTGGAGCGATTTAAAAAACACTCGCGTTATTTGAAATACTTTAAAACCAGTAAGAAGTATAAGGCTCATGATGAGAAGAATGAGTATAAAACAGGTGATAAGGTGGTTATTGAATCCAGCCGACCCTTGTCTAAAGATAAGAGATGGGTTATTGTAAGCAAGATATAAAAACATGTTACAAGAAGAATCCTTAGTAAAAGTAGCTGATAACTCTGGTGCCAAGACGATCAAAGTCTTTCGTGTTCTTGGTGGTACCAAAAAAAGATACGCCCGATTAGGTGAAATTGTTGTTGCCTCAGTTAAATCAGCTGAGCCAAGAAAGGCTATTAAAAAGAAGGATATCGTTAAATGTTTGGTAGTGAGAACTGCTGCTCCAATTCGGAGAAAGGATGGTTCTTACATTCGTTTTGATAATAATGCAGTAGTGATAGTGGATGACAAGAAAGAACCTCGCTCTACTCGTATCTTTGGCCCTATTCCTCGAGAGATTAAGGAGATGAAGTATGATAAGGTTTTCTCCCTAGTAGAAGAAATAGTATAAAAAGATCCCCCAGACCGGGGGATTTTGCTTTGTTATCCAAAAAAGAAGAAATAGCAGCCAACAGTAACGCTAATCAAGGTTATTGCTAGGCCAACTACAAATTTTAATGAGACTGAGCTTTCTCCTTCTTCTAAACGGAAGATAGCATCATGGATTATAAATAACCCTATTATCATGCAGATCACGCAGATAAAAAGCGGCATCATGCCAAACTCCTCCTTACCAACTACTTAAAGCACTGAAAACTAGAGCGGCAGCTAGAACTATCATGATAGTTCCAATTGCTTGTTTGCTAGGATTATCACTTTTGTGAGCGAAGATTGTTAGGCCTCTGATAAAGAGCAATAATGCAAAAAGCATCATTGCTATGGGTAAAATAGACATTAATACCTCCTTGTTAGTTTTTAATGGGCTGGGGATAGTACAACAGAATAAGAGAATAGTGTCAATTAAATATTTGATAAATATGTTTGATTGCTAATACGCTTATTCTTATTGCATTAAGTTATCTTTTGTGTTATTTTTTTGAAGATGAAAATAAAGAAGGGTGACAAAGTTCAGATTACCACCGGCAAGGATGCTGGGAAGTCTGGTAAGATTATTGATATTAATCTCCAAACCCGGCGTGTTATTATCGATGGTTTAAATTTATATAAAAAACATGTTAAGCCTCGTCGTCAGGATGAGAAAGGAGAGATTATTGATATTCCTCGACCAATGGATGTTTCTAATGTTGCTCTTGTATGTGCTACTTGCAAGAAACCAGCTCGAGCTGGTTATCAGGTAGAAGGCAAGAAGAAGATTCGGGTTTGCCGGAAATGTAAGGCGACTCTATAAAACTATGGCTACTGATATTAAAAAACAAATTAAAGACAAACTAGAAAAAGTAGTAGTGAATGTGGGTGTTGGTAAGAAGGCTGTTAGTCAGTCTGGTTTTGACAGTAAGATTCTACCAGAGATCACCAAGGAGCTATCTCAGTTAACTGGTCAAAAGCCAGCTACTAGAGTTGCTACCAAATCTATTGCTGGCTTCAAGTTACGCCAAGGTATGGTGGTTGGTCTCAAGGTCACCCTACGAGGCAAACGTATGATTGATTTTGTAGAGCGATTGAATAAGATCGTACTACCTCGTTTACGTGACTTCCGTGGTTTGGAATTAAAGAATGTTGATCAGGGTGGTGGTTTATCTATTGGTCTTCAGGATCACTTAGTTTTCCCAGAAATCAATCCAGAAACATCTAAAGCTAACTTTGGTTTGCAGATCACTCTAGTCCCTAAAGTTAAAGATCGAGAGTCGGCCATTGATTTTTACCGCCAAATTGGCGTACCATTGAAGAAATAAAGTTATGGCCAGAAAAGCAAGTATTGCAAAATCCCAAAAGAAACCTAAGTTTTCTTCTCGAATAGTATTGCGTTGTTTCCGTTGTGGACGGAAACGAGCTTATATGAGAAAGTTTGGTCTTTGTCGTATTTGTTTCAGGGAGATGGCTAGCAAGGGTCAGATTCCAGGAGTTAGAAAAGCCAGTTGGTAATATGTATACAGATTTATTAACAAGAATTAAAAACGCCCAGGCAGTGAATAAAGTGAGCTTGAAAGTGCCTTTTTCTAATAACGATATGAAGATCGTTGAGTTGTTAACCAGAAATGGTTATCTAGCTGGAGCGGAGAAGAAGGGCAGAATGCCTAAGCGAGTTATTGATATTACATTGAAGTATGATGAAAACGAGCGAGGAGCGATTAGTGGAGTGAAGTTTGTAAGTAGGCCTTCTCGACGTATTTACTGCGGTTACAGCACCCTACGACTAGTAAAGAATGGCTTTGGTGCATCCTTCGTCTCTACCTCTAAAGGCATTATGACCAATCGACAAGCTCGAAAGGAGAAGGTTGGTGGTCAGATCTTGTTTGAGATTTGGTAATGGTAGATAAGTTAGAGCAGGCGATAGTAGGCAGAGAGGCTAAGGTTGGTATTATTGGTCTAGGTTATGTTGGTCTGCCACTTGCTAAAGCTTTTATTAACGCTAAGTTGTCAGTTATTGGTTTTGATGTCGACCCTCAGAAGGTCGATTTTTTATTGTCCGGTAAAAGTTATCTGAAGCAGTTTAAAGATGAGGATATTAAGCAGTGGTTGGATAGCGGCTTATTTAATGCCACAACCGACATGAGTCGGTTGACTGAGGCTGACTGTTTATTGATCTGTGTGCCGACACCATTGACCAGTGATCATAAGCCGGATTTGAAATATATAATTCAGACAGCTGAGTCGATTAAGCAATCTTTACGACCAGGTCAGTTAGTTGTTTTGGAGAGTACTACCTATCCTTCAACTACCCGTCAGGTTCTTTTACCGATTCTAGAGGAGAGTGGTTTGAAAGCTGGTCAGGATTTTTTCTTGGCGTACAGCCCGGAGAGAGAGGATCCAGGTAACACTACTTATTCCGCCTCTAGTATTCCTAAGGTGGTGGGTGGTTTGGATGAAGATAGTGGGCGTTTGGCTCAAAAGTTATATGAACAGGCTGTGGTGTCAGTGGTGCCAGTATCTAGTCCTGAAATAGCAGAAGCTTGCAAAATATTAGAAAACACCTATCGAGCTGTTAATATCGCTTTGATTAATGAGTTAAAGATCTTGTTTGATAAGATGGAGATTGATGTTTGGGAGGTGGTTGAGGCAGCTAAGACCAAGCCTTTTGGTTTTCAGGCTTTCTATCCAGGTCCTGGGTTAGGAGGTCATTGTATTCCGATCGATCCTTTCTACTTGTCTTGGTTAGCTAAAGAAAAAGGTTTAGAGACCAAGTTTATAGAACTAGCTGGTCAGGTTAATTCCAAGATGCCTCGGTACGTGGTTGATCGATTAGAGGCTTTTTTGCAGGAACAAGGAAAGCAGTTAGTGGAGAGTAAGGTTTGCATGTTGGGCGTGGCATACAAAAAAGATGTTGACGATCCTCGAGAGAGTCCGGCTTTTGAGA
Source organism: Patescibacteria group bacterium (assembly GCA_003539915.1). Classification (GTDB taxonomy): domain Bacteria; phylum Patescibacteriota; class Minisyncoccia; order UBA6257; family UBA11618; genus UBA11618. Next base: position 9,300 of record DPNX01000026.1, read on the forward strand.
TCTTAGATTTATTAAGACAGCGGGGAGCGGTGGTGAGTTATAACGATCCTTATATTCCTAAATTACCTAAGATGCGCAATCATGAAGTTCCGGAGCTTAAAAGTACTGAGCTGACAGCTGATTTTTTGGCTGATCAGGATGTGGTATTAATCGTTACCAATCACTCTGATTATGACTATCAATTCATCGTTGAGCACTCTCAATTGGTGGTGGATACCAGGAATGCTACTAAAAATGTTGTGGGAGGAGAGGAAAGGATCAGAAAGGCTTAAATTGCTTGCCTAAACCATATGATCGTGATAATATCTTGGTACCTATTTTTAATATGTCTAGACTAGGTAAAAACCCAATAGAAATACTGGACGGGGTTGAGGTTAAGCTAGAGGATAAGAAGCTTAATTTTAAAGGGCCCAAAGGCACTCTTGAGTTGCCTGTTTTGGAGAACGTGAAAGTTGAGATTAAGGATAAAGAGATTCTTCTTTCTATCACCAAGGACAGTAAGCAAGCTCGATCAAATTGGGGTACTTTAGCCTCTTTAATTAAAAACACCATCTTGGGTGTTAAGGAGGGTTATGAAAGAACTCTGCAGATTGTGGGTGTTGGATACCGTGGTAGTATGGAGGGTGCCGTTCTAGTCCTGAATGTTGGATTTAGTCATCAAGTTAAATTCCTAGCCCCAGAGGGTATCACCTTAAGCATTGATAAGAATAATATTATTAAGGTTGAGGGTATTGATAAATATTTGGTGGGAGAATCTGCGGCTAAGATTCGTCGCATTAAGAAGCCTGAGCCATACAAGGGTAAGGGTATCCGATATACTGATGAGGTTGTGAGACGTAAAGTTGGTAAGAAAGCTGTTGGTGCGTAAAATTAAACTATGAAACATACTAAAAGAATTAGACTAAGAAAGAAGTTGAGAGCTGGAAGAACTAGAGCTAAGATTTCTGGTACCGCGGAACGACCTCGGTTATCTATTTTTCGTAGTAACAAGTTTATTTACGCTCAAATTATTGATGATGTTAATCACAAAACTTTAGCAGCTGGTTCTACCAAGTCTTTACTAGGTGACGCTAAAGACAATCGAACTTTAACTAAGACTGCTCGTTCTGAAGCTTTGGGTCAGCTATTAGCTGAGAAGGCTAAGAAGGTAGGTGTTAAAGAGATTGTATTCGATAAAGGTAGTTATAAATACCACGGACGAGTTAAGGCGGTAGCCGATGGAGCTCGTAAAGGTGGTTTGAAATTTTAATCATGAGAAGACAACGAAGAGGACCCCGCACTCAAAAAGGGGATGGATTTAAAGATAAGTTACTTGATTTGGCACGAGTTACTCGTGTGGTAGCTGGTGGTAAGCGTTTTCGTTTTCGAGCTACAGTAGTAGTTGGTGACGAGAGAGGTACGGTTGGAGTTGGAGTAGCTAAAGGTTTGGATGTTGCTCAAGCTATCGAAAAAGGCCGCACTGATGCTAAAAAGAAGTTGATCACTATTTCTTTGAAAAATGGTACTATCCCTCACGATGTAGAGGCTAAGTTTAGTGCCGCTCGTATTCGTTTGAAGCCAGCTGTACCAGGTCATGGTTTGAAGGCTGGTGGTGCTGCTCGAGTTGTTCTAGCTTTGGCTGGTGTAAAAGATATCACTGCCAAGAAGCTAGGTAATACTAGTAATAAGCTAACTAACGCGGTAGCAACCCTAGAGGCTTTAAAAAAACTTAAAGTTAAGCCGTCAGCTAAGAAGGCTAAGCCTGAAGCTAAGCCGGAAGCTGAGCCTGAGGTTAAGCCTGAAGTTAAGACTGAGGTTAAAGCTGAAGTTAAGCCTGAGGTTAAGGAAGACAACAAATAAAATCATGCAGTTACACGAAATTAGACCAACAACTGAATTAAAGAGTAAGAAACCGCGCGTTGGCCGAGGAGGTAAACGTGGTACTTATTCAGGCCGTGGACAGAAGGGTCAGAAGGCTCATGCTGGAAGAGGTCTGCGTCCAGCTGTTAGAGACTTGTTAATGAAGTTACCTAAATTAAGAGGTTACAATAACAACCCTCTTAAAAAGAAGCCTTTGGCAGTTAATGTTGGTGATTTACATAAAATTGAAGGTGGTGTAGTTAATCTAGATAGTTTGAAGAAGTCTGGGTTGATTAAAAGTACTCGAAAAACAACTGTTAAAATTCTTGGTAAGGGTGAACTCAAAAAAGCATTGAAAATCGAAAATCTGCCAGTTTCTAAGGAAGCGCAGGTTAAGATCGAGAAGGCTGGTGGTGAGATCACTGTTGCTAAAAAATAATTATGTTTAAAAAACTTTTCCAAGTCTTTAAGATACCTGATTTGAGAAAGAAGGTTTTGATAGTAGCTGGTTTATTGATCGGCTTTCGTTTTATGGCCGCTATTCCAATGCCAGGTATTGATACGGCTCGTTTAGCTGATCTTTTTGCTTCTAACCAATTGTTAGGGTTTTTAAACCTTTTTTCTGGTGGAGCGTTAGATAGTTTATCAATTATGATGCTAGGAGTGGGTCCTTATATTACCGCTACCATTGTGATGCAGCTCTTAACGATGATATTTCCGGCTATGAAAGCTATGTATAACGAAGAAGGAGCGCAAGGAAGAGCTAAATTTAATAGATATTCTCGTTATTTGACGGTACCATTAGCTGCTTTGCAGTCTTATGGTTTCTTAACTTTATTGAATCAACAAGGTGTTTTCACCGAATTTACCTTCGCTTCAGTGATGCTTAATGTGATTGTGGCGGTAGCAGGTTCTATGATTCTAGTTTGGTTAGGTGAGTTGATTAGTGAGCAGAAGATTGGAAATGGTATTTCTCTACTTATTTTTGCTGGTATTGTTTCTGGTTTGCCCCAGATTATTAGAACCAGCTTAATCACCTATGATCCAAGCGTGTTATCAACTTATATAGCCTTTATTATTTTGAGTATTGTTGTTATTGCTGGAGTGACCTTTGTTACTGAGGGTGAGAGAAAAATCCCAGTTTCTTACGCGAAGAGAATTAAAGGCACTAGAATGATGGGTGGTGTTTCCAGTTATTTACCATTACGAGTTAACCAAGCGGGAGTTATTCCAATCATTTTCGCTATCTCAATCATGCTTTTCCCTCAGTTTTTGGCTCAGATGAGTATGATTATCTCACCAGAATTTGGTACTTGGTTTAATGATTGGGTAACCTATTTGTTTAATAACCAGTTGATTTATGGTCTCTCATACTTCTTCTTGGTGGTAGTCTTTACCTACTTCTACACTTCTGTTACTTTCGATCCCAAAGAGATTGCTGGTAACTTACAGCGCTCAGGTGGTTTCGTTCCTGGTATTAGACCAGGTGAACCAACTCGAGAGTTTATCGCTAAAATAGTTAATCGAATCACCTTGTTCGGAGCGTTGTTCTTAGGTGTTATCGCCATCTTACCAATCATCACTCAAGCGGTGACTGGTATTCAGACTTTGACTTTAGGAGGTACCGCTTTGCTTATTGTGGTATCGGTAGCTTTGGAATCAATGAAACAGATTGATTCTCAACTGGTAATGAGGGAGTACGAGGGTATACAATAAAGATATGAAGAATTTTTCCGGCACTACTTTTACCTTGGTAGGTCGGCCTGGTTGCGGGAAGGGAACTCAAACCAAATTTTTGGTTAAGTATCTTCGTAGCCGAGGTCATAAAAAAATCATCGCCTTTAGTGTAGGGGAGTTGTTTCGTCGTCTAGAAAAGAAGCCGACCGTCTTAGGTCGTTGGACCAAGAAGTTTTTGGCTAAGGGGCAGTTGGCACCCGAGTGGATGGCTCTAGCTTTATGGTTCGATGAGATTAAGGATAAGTTGGTAGATAAGAATCAGATTGTGATTATTGATGGTTCGCCAAGAAGATTGTCTGAGGCTAAGGCGTTAGACTTTCTTATGAAAGACTTAGGACGAAAGCCGATGATACCTATTCATCTTGATATTAGTGAGAAGGAGGCGAAGCGGAGAGTCAGTCAGAGAGGTAGGAGTGACTATAAAGCTACCTCAACTGCTACTCGTATGAAGTGGTTTAAAACCGAAGTGGTGTCAGTAGTTAAATACTACGGTCGTCGAATAGTTAAGATTGATGGTGAGGGATCTATTGAAGAGATTCATCAAAGAATATTAATGGCTTTAAATAAAAAATGATTGAGCTAAAGACAGTTGAAGAAATTAAAATAATGAAAGCTGGGGGAAAGATCTTGGCCAAGACCTTGAGAGAGGTAGCTAAGATAGCTCAGGAGGGAGTAACTCTTGATGAGCTCGACCGTTTAGCAGAAAAGACGATTCGTGAGGCAGGCGCAACCCCTGCCTTTTTAGGCTATCAACCTACAGGAGCTAATGAGGCTTACCCGGCTTCTATTTGTGCCTCGGTTAATGAGGTTGTGGTTCATGGTGTTCCTAGTCAACGGACGTTGCGTCAGGGAGATATTGTGAAGATCGACTGTGGGGTTTTGCATAAAGGTTATTACACCGACTCGGCTATTACCGTTCCTATCGGTGAGATTAGCCCAGAGGTCAAAAAATTATTAGAGGCCACCAAGAAAGCTTTGGAGTTAGCTATTAATGAGTGTCGGGTAGGAAAGACGATTGGTGATATTGGTTATGTAATTGTTGATCAAGCTCGAAAACATGATCTCAAGCCATTAAAGGGTTTGACTGGTCATGGTATTGGCAAGGAGCTACACCAAGAACCAACTATTTATAATGAGGGAGAGAAAGGTACGGGTCTGTCTTTGCAAGAAGGCATGGTCTTGGCTATCGAGCCGATGTTTAGTGTAGGTAGTGATGAGATTCGACAGTTGGCTGATGAGAGTTATGCTACTAAAGACGACTCTTTATCATCTCACTTTGAACATACGGTAGCTATTACCAGGCTAGGGCCAGAGGTGCTGACTAAGTAATCTTCTGTTATAATTACCGCCATGCCAAAAAGAGAAACACTCTCGATAGTTTTGCCGATTCACAATCAAGCTCATCAGATACCGCTAACTCTAATGGAGCTGGATCGTTTTTTTGCTGAGCAGAAATTCAATTGGGAGGTGGTGGTAGTTAATGATGGTTCAGATGATAATTCTAAGGAGATAGTGAAGCGCTTTATCAAACTAGTGAGACGGATCAAGTTGGTGAGTAATGAGCGATCCCGAGGTTGGGGTATAGCAGTTAAGCAGGGAATGCAGGTGGCTAAAGGGGAGTGGCGAATTATCTTATCCACAGATCAGTTAGTAGATATTAATGAGTTAGAAAAAGTATTAGCACTATTTAAGAAAAAAACTCAGGTGGTTTTGGGATATCAACAACCTCATACTTTCAATAGTTTTATTTTCACTACCTGGTGCAAGGTTTTGTTTTTAATTAAAGGGTTAAAGAGCGCTGTCTGGCCTATTCAATGTTATCGCAGTGAGGTGGTGGAGCGTATTTTTCCAATAGCTAAATCAAGAGGAAAGAGATTTGACTTGGAGGTTTTAGCACTATCACAAAAAATGAAGTATCAAATTAAAGAGGTTGGAGTTACTTGCAAAAAGAAACGTGATAGAATATCTTTAATTGATTGTTATAGAGCTTTTAGTCAAACTTTTAAAATTCGCAGAAAACTATGGAACAACAATATTTAACACAGGAAAGATTTAGTCAGCTCAAGGAGGAGCTTCAGCAATTGAAGACGGTGAAGAGGAAAGATATTGCGGAGCGTTTGAAGCGAGCTAAAGAGTTAGGCGATCTTTCAGAAAACGCTGAATATTCAGAGGCTCGTGAGGAGCAGAGTCAGGTAGAGAAGAAGATCTTCGAGCTTGATGTGATGCTCAAGCAGGCTAAGCTAATTAAAAAAGGAAAAGGTGGCGCCGTAGAAGTTGGTTCCACAATTAAAGTTAAGAAAGGAACTAAAGAGTTCCAGTTTACAATCGTT
>DPNX01000009.1 GCA_003539915.1 Patescibacteria group bacterium
CAACTAAGCGTTGAGATATCATGACGCTCAAAACCGAGGGTAGAAGGAAGGCGTCCACCTTCATATCTATTAAACGAGGAATGACGCCAACGGCATTATTAGTATGCAGAGTGGCTAAAACAATGTGACCTGTAAGGGCGGCGTGAACTGATAGTTCTGCCGTCTCACCATCTCTAATCTCACCCACCATCATTACATCAGGGTCCTGACGAAGAATCTGTCTTAAACCAGAGGCGAAGGTGTATCCAATCTCTGGCCTAACCTGAGACTGGTTAATACCCTCAATCGAGTACTCAACCGGATCTTCCAAACTTACAATATTCACATCATCTTTATTTAAACGTTGCATCACAGCGTACAAGGTAGTCGTCTTACCAGACCCCGTAGGACCAGTAATGAGGATCATACCAAAAGGCTGCTCAATGCCTTCGGTAACTAAGCGAGCTGACTTACCACTCAAACCAAGGTCATCTAACTGCTTGAGACCAACTTGAGGATCCAGAACACGAATAGCCACCTTCTCGCCAGCAGGGGTGGGAAAGGTTGAAACACGATAATCAATGTCGCGACCATAGATCTCGGTACGAAAACGCCCATCCTGAGGAACACGGTTCTCATCAATTTTCAGATTAGACATTATCTTCACACGAGAAACTATCGCTCGATGTAGTTCAACAGGTAAAGATTGAACCTCTCTCAAATCTCCATCCATACGAAAACGTACTCTAAGCCTAGTTTTTTGGGGTTCTATATGCACATCAGAAGCACCAATAGTTACGGCTTCTTTTAACATGGCTGAGACGATCTTAATAATCGGAGCCTCCTCAGCTACCGCGGTCGCCTCTTCTAACTTAACTTTTTTGATTCCATCCCCTTTGCCTGGTTTGATTTGTAAAGAGCGAACCGCTCGTTCTATCTCACCACTCATTGGAGAGTAGCGACGCATCACCGACTCTAGATTACCAGGGGTAATAAGATAAACCCCTAAACTCACCTTCTTCTGTTTAGCAATAAAACGTAAAGCTTCTTGAGCAGCTCGATCTTGAGGATGAAGCATGCCCACTATTAACATCTTCTTCTCCTTGCCTAATGGAATAACTTTATAGTTATTAACCGTCTCTTCTGGCAGCAAAGCTAGAGTTTCATCATCTATCTGATTAACATCAATCTTTTTATAAGGCACTCCTAATAACTCACTCTTAATCTTGGCTAAATCACCCTCCTCAACCAAGCGGCGGTCATAAATAAGATCCTCAACAGGTTTTTTAACTAGATCGGATTCTTCTAATAGCTTGCCGGCTCTACTCTGAGACAACAAGCCCACCTCTACTAATTTATCTAGTAATTGTTTATCTTCCATAACTTTAGAACCCTATCAATGGGTTGGGTCTACCAACGCTACCAACACTAGGGAGACCTCCATACTGCTTCAAACCCTTAAGCTTAGGGTGATTAAGCACGCTGGAAGAATCTAACTGAATCCCAGCAATCTCACTGGTGGAGCGTAAGACAGAAGGAGCCACCACCTCAATACCAGGGGTTGTTGTAAAGAAAAGCAGATAACCACCCCCAATAATGACTATTAAAAAGAAGGTTGTAACAACTAAGCTAAACCAATTTACTCCATTTTTTCTTTCTTTTACTACAATTGCCATATGTTTATTCTGAACCTTGGTAATAGGTGTCGATTGATAATGTGTATGAATAGAAGTTAGAACCTGGCTTACCAGCCTGCTCGATAGTGATTTGTTGAGTATCCATAACTCGAATATTGGTCTCTACTCCTTGAAGGAAATTTTTGAAGTTCTCATAAGGACCAAGAACTTTTAATGAAAGTTGTAAGGTGCCAACATTCTTAACCAAAGATCTTTCTGATAAGGGCTGAAGAGCTAGTGGCTTCACGCCAAAAATCTTAATTGATAGACCGTTTATTTCAGCCAAAGTTCTCAGTTGATTGAAAATAGAAGAGAGATCCTCACTAGCTGGGAAGGACATAGAGACTGTTTGTTGCAGCTGACCTGCTCCTTGATATTGAGCAATCAGATCATTAACCCTGGTAATCGCCTGCCCCTGCTCTTGATAGAAATTATCTTTAGCCTTCAGAGAACCTCTTAGCTCAACCACTTCGTCATAAACAGGTCGAACAAAAAGCACATGAACAACAGCAGCCACGATCAATACGCCGAGGCTTAATAGTAAACTAAATGTTCTTCTTGTAGCTGGTCTCATTATTCAAAAATTACTGGCTTTAAGGTGACAAAGAGTCGGAAATTAACTCGACCACCAATCGACTGTGACTCACTCACTACTAACCTCTCCACCTCTGGTGCTCTACTAAAAGCCTCCAGTTGTTGGGAAAAGATAGCGTAAGAGCTAGCAACACCGCCTAGGGTAAGGCGACGATCTTTATATCTCAAATCAACAAAATCAAAATAAACCGAGCGATTAGTATTCCTCTCTAAGAAGGGCATAATAGTTGAGGTCTTGCTATGTTTATCCAATAACAACTGCAAGTTAGCTAGTTGAGAGTAGAAGCTAACAAACCGCTCCTGATCTTCTTTAGGGATGGTTTCAGAGAGTTGAGCAATAGCTGCATCTCTCTCTTCAATTTGAGAGTTTAAATAAAGCTTGTATCCCACTTCCAAACCAAGATAGATAACCACTACAGTTATCAACACCAAGAATGAAAAAACGGTTAGTCGCCATGACCAACCACCTCTTTTTTCTGGTCCTAGTTGAAATTGATTTTTAGTAGTTTGTGGAGACATTAAATAAATGGTTTGATGCCCAGTCCGAGGGCAACAGATAATGATGGTCCAAGACTATCAGTCAACGGTGCTAGCTTAGGTGGATAATCAATATTAGAAAACGGATCTGATTTGCTAACCGGTAATTCCAACTTCTCTTTGAAATACTGTTCTGCATTCAAAAGATTGGCTCCACCACCAGATAAAATAATACTCGCTATCTTCTGTTGATAGCTGTGTTGATAATTGTCTTTGACTCTTTTCGCCTCATTAATTATAACATCCAGCAAAGGCACCAATAATGTGGATAACTCTTTGTCTGGACCGTGCCCTAGACCAATTAGGCCTTTTTGACGCTTTAGATCCTCAGCTCGCCTGATATTAATCCCTAAACCAGAAGCGATACTCTGAGTTAGAGAGCTGCCAGCAAAGTCGGATTGACTAACATATTTCAAAACACCATTCTGAGATACTAAGAAGGTGGTAGAGCGAGCACCCACATCGATAATCAAAGTTGGTTTGTCGATATTAGTGGTTAGAATACGAGACAAGCTGAAACCCTCCACCTCCAAGGTTAGAAGATTTAAACCAGCTTTACTGAAAATAGTTTTATATTTTTTGATCTGTTCGTTAGGAACAGAGATAAGAAAAATCTGCTGGGTCTTATTACCCCGCTCATCAGTCCGCTCACCCACCTTAATCCAATCCAAAGTTACTGAGGTTAAAGGCAAAGGGATGTGTTGACGAGCTTTAAAACCTAAAGTCTTGGCGATGTCTGATTCGGGTATGTTGCTAGGTATATCAATGATAGTAGTGAAGGCGGAGAAGGTGGGTAGGGAAGCAGTGACCTCCCGAGATTTGAAACCACCTTTTTGAATAATCATTTTCAAATATTCAGTAATCTCATTTTCAAATAATTTGAGGGTACTGGTTTGAAGAGCAGTATTAGTTCTCTCTAAGTGATCGTATGTTTCAAAAAGTGAATAGTTAATAAGCTCAGGCTGATCTTTGCCCTGTTTAACCTCAGCTATCTTGATAGAGGTAGTTCCAATATCAACACCTAAAAATGAAGAGGGTCTAGCTACCCTTTTAAATAAATCAAAAGGCATAAATAAATTATAACAGATTTTCAATTTACAATTTTCCCCTGTAGGGATAAAGTTAAGGTATGTTGAAAGCCGCCAAAAATAGGCTCCTAGATCTAATTTTCCCACCGCTTTGTTTGACCTGTGAAAAACACTTGGCTAAGGAGAAAGATAACGGCCCGGTCTGCGCTACTTGCATAGCCTCACCTATCCGCTATCAAAACCTCTTCTGCCCTATCTGTCTGAACAATCTGAAGGATGAGAGTGACACCTGTCACCCGCACGCTCTATACTCCCTAGCCCCCGCCACCAACTATGACAATCCAATAATCAAGAAGATTGTTTGGCAATTAAAGTATGAGGGTTGGCAAAGTCTAGCCGCTCCCCTGGCTCAGTTGCTGATAATCACTGCCAAGGATAATAATCTAGAGCTGAATAACACTATCGTTGTCCCCTTGCCACTTCACTCCTCAAAAAAAAGAACGAGAGGCTTTAATCAATCAGAGCTAATGGCTGATATAGTGAAGAGCCAACTTCACCTTGTCTGGTCCCCTCACAATCTCGAAAGAGTAAAAAACACCGCTTCTCAAGCTAATCAACCAGACTGGGGAGCACGAGAGAAAAATGTTGAAGACGCCTTCTTTGTTAATAACCCAGAGCAGTTTCTAAACAAGAATGTAATATTGATAGATGACATCTTCACCTCAGGCACCACTCTCAAAGAAGCAGCTCGAGTATTAAAGTTAGCGGGAGCTAATAAGATAACAGCCCTGGTGATTGCCAGAGCGAGATAAAAGTGGTATAATAGTGAAATTGGAGGGTTGGCAGAACGGCTAATGCACCGGTCTTGAAAACCGGCGGGAGCAATCCCTTATAGGTTCGAATCCTATACCCTCCGCCAATTAAAAATAGTAAATACTTAATAATGGAACGGTAATTTAATATCGGTCCGTAATTATTGCCATATTGGAATAATGTGGTATAATATGCTAATGAAAAGACCTCTCACTATTGAGGAAATGCAAGATATTGCCAAGAAACGTGGT
>DPNX01000041.1 GCA_003539915.1 Patescibacteria group bacterium
AGTTGGTCCACCACTCCAATTAGTCTGACGAAAAACCTCGTTTTTACTACGTGTAATATACTTAGTTACTGTTGAAATTTCATCATCGCCCTGGAATTTCCAGGTAACTAACAATTCAACTCTTCTGGTAGAAGGATCTTTGGACCCTGAGCTGGATATTGCTCCACTACTACTTCTATTCACTTCATCAAACTCTATGTAGTAGGTATAGTCTACATCATCAATAGCAACAGTCTTGGTTCCCTCGACTATTTCAAAAACTCCTTTTGTTTCGGTAATTTTGAGATAATATTTTTTATTATCACTAGTCTCAGCTACCTCCTGCCAATCTCTCTCAGCAGTCACTAACAGATTATCAACCACTTCTTGTTCCAAAAAAGCAGCCGTCTGAAAAGAAACGTCTTGTTTGCCAACTCTCAGCATTAGAGTGAGAACCGTCACAGCTGCCAGAATGGTAATAGTACCAACAGCCATAGCTATTAAAATCTCTATTAACGACTGACCCGACTTATTTTTGAAATTCAACTCGACCATTGCAAAAAATCTTGATTTGCGACTTATCCTCCTCCTTATTCACTACACCAATCTCAACCTCCTCAAAAAAATCTGAACTTGGACAGGAGGTGGATATTAATTGTCCCGTGATCTGATTAAAAATTACTTTCTGAGGACTACTACTCTTAACCGGCTTAACCAACTCAACCGTTGGCTTCATAGTTGTCAAAACAACCTCTTCTATACTATCAGCCGAACGAGTGGTAGTTCTGAAAAGGGTGAACTTATCTCGCCCATCAACATTCTCAAATTGCACCCCCCAGTAATAACCATCTTGTTGAACAGTTGATCTCTGTTGAGCATCTCTCAAAATATTGGCAGCTACTAAAGTTACATTCTTAAGTTCTTGTGAACTACCAATATTCAATAAACCCATCCAAACAAACCCGCCAACCACAACAATGATGGATATAACAATCATTAATTCTAAAAGTGTAAATCCTCTTCTCATAATTAAAATTGGCCCACTAATTGATAAACTGGCACGATAATTGATAACGCAATCAAAGCCACTACAAAACCAATAAGAACTAATAAAGCTGGCTCAATAAAGGCAACCATAGTTTTAATAGCTGATTCTATCTCTGAATCATAAAAAGTTGAGAGAGTAGCTAACACCTCATCCAAACTACCTGACTGCTCAGAAATAGTAATCAAACTAGTTACTGATGCTGGAAAAACAGTTTCTCTTTTAAACGCATCACCAATAGACAAACCTTTAGAAAGGCCTTCTTGAGCAACTCTCATCAGTGCGGCCGACATCTTCTGATGATTAATAGAAATGGCAGTTATCTCTAAAGCATTAACAATTGGCACCCCTGCTTTTAATAAAGAAGAAAGAGTTCCTGAAAAACGCTGAATAGCAATCTTATCAATCACCTTGCCAATAACAGGCACTGCCCCCAAAATGTTCATTAAAGTGTGCTTGCCAGTCACTGTTTTGGTAAAGAAATAAAAGAGGAAGATTATTAAAATAAAAAAGCTTCCAAAGATAAGTAGTACATAATCACCTAAAAACAAACCAATAGCGAATACTGTTCGAGAAAAAGTTGGTATCTCCATACCTCCTTGCATAAAAACTTCAGCAATCTTGGGCAAAGCAAAAGTTACCAAAAAAGTCATAATCAAAAATGATCCAATTAATAGTAAGACTGGATAAATTAAAGCTGCTCTAATTTTTCTTTTAAGATCCTCCTGCTCGGCCAGCATGTCACTCAAATTATCAAAAGCAGCATCCAAACTACCTGAAGCCTCACCAGCCTTAACCAAATTCACAAAAACAGAGGAAAAGTATTTGGGATAGCGGGCAAATGTTACATAGAAAGGCTGTCCTTTTTCTAAGGTGCCTCTGATCTCTTTCAAGAGAGATCTTAAAGGAGCTTTTTCTGTGTCGGTTATAAGAATATCTAAAGCCCTAAATAAGTCGGTTCCTACCTTTAACATTAGAGCCAAATGCTTAGCTAAAAAAATCTTATCAGTCGCATTAATAGCTTTACCAATATAAATCTGCTTCGAAGCCAAGCCTCTCTTTCTTGCTTTAGTAATAGAAACTGGGTTTAAGCCCTTAGCTGATAGAAAAGCTAAAACCTCGTCACTACTACGTGCCTCAACATCATTCTCAACAGTTCGTCCATTGGCTTTTGTTGCAATGTAATGAAATCTCATAATACTTATTCACGAATAACTCTTAAAATCTCATCAATAGTTGTTGATCCTCGCTCTACTTTTTTCAAACCATCTTCAAACATAGTAACCATACCTCCTTTACGAGCTGCCGCTCTTAATTCACCTAAAGTAAATTCTGGATTCACTATTAATTTTCTAATCTCCTCTGTTACATTAAGAATCTCAAAAATTCCTAACCTACCTTTATAACCACTATCTCCACAAGCCAAACAACCAGCCCCTTTATATAGTTGAGCCGGCAATTTGAACTTAACATCTAAGTTAAGATCAGAAAGTTGACGATTAACAGCGCTAGCAATAGAAGCATCTGGCTTGTAAGAAATAATACAATCGTTACAAATCCTTCGCACCAATCGTTGTGCCTCCACTAGGTTTAACACCGCTGCCACCAAAAAAGGTGGTAGGCCTAAATCAATTAAACGAGGAATAGCTGTTGGAGCATCGTTAGTATGTAAAGTTGATAGCACTAAGTGACCAGTTAACGCTGCTTGAACCGATATCTGAGCAGTCTCTTGGTCTCTAATTTCACCAACCATGATAATGTTAGGATCCTGACGAACAATCTCTCTCAAACCACTAGAAAAGCTAATACCAGCAGCTGGATTGATCTGAGTCTGGTTAATGTATTTCATATTATACTCAATCGGATCCTCAATGGTCACGATATTAACCTCTGGTCTATTAAGAATATTTAAAACCGAATACAAAGTAGTCGTCTTACCACTACCAGTTGGTCCAGTAACTAAGATCATGCCGTAAGTTTTTTTAGCATTCTCTCTCACCACAGTTGCGTGATCTTCTAAAAAGCCTAACTCCTCTAAAGATAAAGGTCTCTCAGTAGCTGAAAGAAGCCTCATCTCAACCTTCTCTCCATAAAAAGTTGGCATAATAGCCACACGAACATCCATAATATCTTTCCCTATAGTATGCCTGAAACGACCATCTTGAGGTTTAATATGCTCATCCAACTTCAAAGACGCTAATAACTTGACACGAGCCACTATCGAAGGATGAACCTTCTTAGGTATTCTAAGTACTTCACGTAAAATACCATCAATTCGATAACGAATAAGCACTCCATCATCTAGAATCTCAATATGAATATCAGAAGCTCTAGAGGAAATAGCGTAAGCAACAAGATTATCAACAATCGCCACCACTGGTAAGTCAGAAGCTACTTCTTTGATGCCGGTAGCCTTAGAACGCAGACTATTCTTAATATTATCCTCAATAATCTTTTTAAACTCCTCAGCCGACTGACGACCGTAATAAGAAAAACCTCTATTCAAATCATCTCGAGAAGCTAAATAAGGCTTAACCTTGCCCTTCAAATGCTTGGTTAAGAACTCAATCACCTCCAAATTACTCGGATCATCCATGGCCACCTGATAAATACCATCTTCTAATTGACCAAAAACAATAGCTCTTTTCTCTCGAGCTATTTTTTCTGACAAAAGACGAACTACCTTTTCATCAATTTTTCTAGATAATAAGCTAGCTTTTTCTACCCCAAAAAACTCGGCAATAAGATTGGAGTAATAATCAGCGGTAATAACGTTTTTAGATATTAAAATATCCGCCACTCCTTGGCCCATTCTATCAGCATCTTGAGCAGCCTCATCAAAAGTTTTTTCAGCAACTATACCGTCTTTTAATAAGAGGTCTTTTAATTTATCTTCAGGAATTTGTAGCACTTCTTTATTCTACTACAAAAGCAATTTTGAGTACCACTCAGAACCTGCTAATAACTTACCTAAAATAAGAGTTGCTGCTCCAGCTGGCAACCAAAGATAATAGTATGAAATACGCTCCATCTTTTTGAAAAGAACGCTTGAAACAATCCCCCAGATCAAAGCCACAAACAAAACCAAAAGAAAATAAACGATCCAACCTGGGTGGCCGGTTGCAAAAATAGCTAAAGCTAATAAATAAGGTTCTTCTTTTTGAAAAAATCTCCCTCCTTTTCTTTTATTAAATATCAAAGCAATCCACAACACCAAAAGAGCTATTATTAAGGAAATTAGATAAGGCAACCAGAATCTAGTCCCAACATAATAAATAAAATAATCCAAGCTTTTATAGGGTGGTATTAAAAACTTGCTAATATGACTTTCTTGCCAAAGAAAAAACTGACTTCTAGAAAGATAAGACAAGCCAGTTATTTGAACCAAGATCAATATCATTAACAAAGGCTTTCTATTTTTCAACAAAAAGAAACGCCCGCCAAAGACGGACGCTCCCCATAAAAAGCCTATAATAATGAGATTAAGATAAAACACTCATTGATTATAGATTTAAACCTGGATCATTACCAATTTCGTAAAGCCCAGTCTTATTACCACCATCACCTGTTTCCACATCATCATTACCACCTTCTCCATATCGCTCACTCTCCATATTAGCATTCAATTCAAATTGAGTGAGAGTAGCGGGATTGACAGCATAACTGTAGAAAAGAGTAGCGTTACTAGTTGGATCAATTGGCAAAGAGCTCAAAGGAGAGCCTCCTGAAATGGCTCCAAAATTAACCGGAACCCAACCATCAGCAGCAACACCTCTTCCTGCTATTGTACCAACCGTATCCTTTTCATGCCGACCACCACATTTTGCAGCAACAGCAGTAGCAGTAGCCTGAACGTGACATTTACTAGCATCTCCCAAGCTACCACCGCCAGAAGTTGCTAAGAATAATCCCAAAGCAGAGTTCAACTGACTTATATCAGCAATTCTTTGAGAGTCACGAGCTTCAGCCAAAATAACAGCTGGGTTAAGCACCAAAATAAC
>DPNX01000030.1 GCA_003539915.1 Patescibacteria group bacterium
AAGGCCGGCTTGAGTTAGATAGGTAATGACTTGTTGAGTTGATTTTTGATATAAGAAAATCGTACAAATGATAATAAGGACAACTATAAAATTTACCCTTCTACCTCTTGCATTTTTTTTAATAAATTTAGATAGGATTATAATTCCTCTACGAAGAGAGGTTTTTTTAATGGTATTACTGTCGAAGATAACTTTATCTTTAATTTTAAAATAGATTTTTATGGTTGCGCTAACACCTAAAAAAATAAGCAGAGACGTCTTGCTAATACCAATAGAGCTTAAAAAATTGTTTGTTAGAGCGTCAATAATTAATAAAATAAAAACTAGATAAACAAATAAGTTAAAATTGTAATCATTAACTTCTATAATTTTATTAAGAAATTTATTCATGGCTATTAATCATAATAAAATATAAATAGAGAAGACTCCTTTTTATTCTTATATTCTTTTACGAGATCTTTTGAAAGATTATTAATTAACTCGGGATTTTTCTCTAATATTATTAAATCAGCGTCAATACCTGACAAGTGAGTTTTTCCATTAATTGAATCTTTTACTAAACATTTATTATAGGACCTGCAAATAGATGTGGAGTAGAATTTATGAGGGGCAAAAGCCCAGTTTCCGTAAGTTTGACTGACTTTTTTAGTGATGAATAAAACAACTCCATTTTTATCTTTAGTAATCAATTTATTAGCATCTAAGAGTTCCCGGACTTGATGCTCGTAGTTTTTCATAGTACTAATTTTTTCGTCTCTCCCTCTAATCATGTCCAGAATAACCAAATTTTGATGGTTATTTATTTTGACTAATAACTGAGGTGTGACTATGACAATAAATAGAATGGTTAATAGCTTAGAGGCTATTAGAAAGCGTTGTCTTAATAGAAGAAATAAGAAATGAGCTGTTGTTAGAGCGCCAATAGCAAAAGCAGGGTAAATGAATAACTTAAAACGATAAACTTGCCAGCTAGCATAAATGGCGAAATAGGTGAGCTCTAAAGTATTAAATATCCAAAAGAATATAATAAAGCTACCCAATAAGATAGTTCTTGAATCACTCTTTTTTTCTATAATAATTTTAAGGGCAATGATAGTGAATCCGATAATAGCGAGCCATATAATAGTCGTTTCATGCCAGGTCATATAAGGATGACTAAAAATAGACTGAGTTTTGATATAATCCTGGTATTTGCCGATAGTTGCGGGATCGTTAAAGCTTAAAAATCTTGTGTAATATAATAGATAGCGAATAGCAGCTATAACAACAATAGGTATGGCAAATAATGAAAGAACGGTTAGTTTTTGCTTGATTGGTTTTTTCCCTAATCTTTGAGATATGAATGATAAAATAAAGATTAATATATTAGCTAATCCTAGTGACAAAAGAAAAATAACTAGAGAAGGGGAGTGAATAAGATAAAAAATAGAAAGATATATAACGGATAAAATAACTCCTTTCCTTGGTTCATCTTTCCAATCTTGAAGATGATTTAATAATATAAATCCAAATATGAATAATAACATCCCTATATTTTGAGGCACTATACCTGCTGAGATCAGATAATAGTTATCCCAATGAAATGAGAGTATTAGCAAGGGAGTTAGCAATCCTAAGACAGACGATTTAAAGATAGACCTACCCAATTGAGCACCTATTAACACAAATAGACCATAGAATAAGCAGGACCAAAAAATTATTAGATTTTGATAATCATTAACAGTCTTTTCTACAAAAGGAACAAGTGTAGCCAAGATATATGAAAAAGAGTGTTTATAGATAGAAAAAGGATGAACGGTTTTAATAAACAAAGGCATTGGATCTTCAAGTAGAGACTCAGCTTGGCCAAGCCACATGTATTGATCGGTACCAGGATTGAAATACGGTCTATCCAAGGCTTTTATATTGGATAGGAATAGAGCCGTCACAATAGTCATTAAGATAATAACTGCTACGTCATATGAAGATATTTGTATAAGACTCCTTAAATTCTTAAGCTTGTCTTTCTGACATTTGAATAATGTTATTAGAAGACCAGAAATGAATAGTAAGGCAACGAACCCAATATTCAAAGTTGGATCATTAAATAGTTGTCCAGAGAAGCTGGCTACAAGACCAATAACAAGTTGTGAAAAGAAACCTAATACAACAGTATAGGTTAGAAAGAGAGTCAGAGATATTTTCTTTTTAGGTATTAAAAGTAGAGCTAGAGTTAGACCTGGTATTAAAAAAGTAAAAAGAAGAGACGACAGAAAGGTCGCCTCAATAAGATCTTTCATTCTAGATTATTTTTATTTTTGAATAGGCTTACCAATAATCTCAACTTCGTTTACCCCAATCCACTGTTCCTCAGAATGACCTGAGAGTCTTAACATTGAAGCAACAAAGTCTTTGTTAACAGAGGTTTCAAATTCTTTAGGGAAGCCTCCAAAATCAACAACTTCCCAATTTTGACCATCAATAGAAGCTTCTAGTTTCCAGGAGTCGATGTAATTAGGTGCTTTACCATCATCACCCCAATGTAGATTAATCTTGTTGATGCTGTATATATCAGTTAAACCAATAGTGTAGTCAAAATCACGACTAGCTGGCGCAGCTCTGGTATCTTTACTGCCGTCTATTAATTTTTTAGCTGTTGATCCTCGAGCAACACTAAATTCTTCTGATTCATGAACGTTGCTTTCGGCAGACAACACATTTCCACCTAATCTTCGATAATAACTACGGTGAAGGTCAACATTGGTACCACATATAAGTTTACTGATTTTTTTATATAAAAAGCCTCGATTGGTATTGTCAGCAAAACAAGATCTCATTAGAGATGAGGTGGTAAAGACAGAAACAAACATAAGTACCACCAATAAACTGACAGTTAATTTAAAACTACTATTAGAAGACTTTTTGGCCATAATTTTATTTATTATTTAAACCGACTCCAATTAAGTTTGTAAATCTCGGTTTCCCAAGAAGATTCAACACTATAATCATGATAAATCTTTTCATAATAAGATGGAAGCACCTTGATTGTGGATATCTTTAACTGAGGTGTAATGCGAGGCATGTGATCTCTATCAACTACTAAATAATCAACCCCATTATCTTTTAGCCATATTGTTAATTGATCAACATCATCAATCTTGCCGGGATAAACTACCTGAAGACCAGTCTGAGGTGCTTTGAGATCAAACAATCCTAACTCAGCGACGGTGGTGTCGGGCAGATGCATCATTACAATATCATTGCTAGCTGCCATTGCTATCTTGCCGCGTACGTTCTCAGCAATCCAGCGACTCATAGTTAGAGCTTCTCGAGGAGTTTTTTCCAGGAAATAGTATTGAGGGTAGAAGTAGGAGACGCTAATGAAGCAGAGGCCGGTAGTGGCGATAGCTAGTAAAACTAGGTTTTGATAGCGAATATACCGAATCAGACTCAAAATACCCGCTGTGATCAAGATAGCGGTGATAGGAAGGACGGAGAAGAGGTGGCGAGGAGTGAAGTAGACGGCGTAGATAGGAGTGAAGCTAATGATCCAAATACCTAGAGTTACCAAGAGGCTGGTAAAGCGGGAATCCTTTAAGAATCTCATAACACCCCAAACGAAGAAGATAGAGAAGGGTAGGGTGAGGGCGAGAGCGCTGAAGGTTAAGCTACCAAAACCAAATATTACAAACCTATTAAATATCTCTACCAAACTGTGAGAGCTTAGATATTCAAAGAAAGAGATATCGGGATAAGCTGCTCCCCAAAGTTGGTGATATTTATCAACAAAATACTTACTGTTCTCGCCGTAATAGAAAGGAGAGCCAAAGTGAAGATAGCGTTGGTAAAGAAAGGGGAGGGCGGTGATAAAGAAGATGGATATAACTTGAGAGAGATGATGATATTGAAAATGAGACACTTTCTTTCTTAATAGCCACAAAGTAAGAAGAATAATTAATAAAACGAAAATGCCATTAGGTCTGATCCAGTACGAAATACCGGCTAAGATGGAGGCTGCAATTAGATAACGAGGATTGTGCCTGTATTTGAGCAGACAGTAGATGATGAATAACAATAGTAGGCCAAAGATAGGTTCGGTGAATAAACCTAAAGAACCATAGATTGCCCAGAAGAAGCAGGTAAAGATGATGAGAGTGGTAAATACAGCCTTCTTATCTTTAAAAATCTCCTTACTAACCAAATAAAGTGGAATAATAGTTAAGGAGCTAATAACAATACTCAAGAAGTGAGAGTAGATCATCATCTCAAAAATAGATTTTTGCTGAATTAAATAGAAAAAGGGCGTTAACAAGAAGGGCCAACCAGAGGCGTGAGTTCGCATTGGTAGCCAGTTGCCTTGCAGCATCTCAAGGCTTTTAAGCATATAGATATAACCGTCTACTCTAATCAGCAGAGCACCAGGTGAGTAGTGGCTAATAAAAGCCAGATAGGTGAGGCGAGTAGCAATATTAATAGCCACAAAGAGAAATAAAGCCAGGAGAGTATTGTTCTCTAACCAGTTAAATAAAAGATCTACTCCTCGCTCTATTTTTTTGAAAACATTAATCATGATGAAGAATAAAAGAATTAGCACTCCAATCAAACTTTCTAAACTCAGAGGCGGTTATTTGAGGATTTCTAGTCAGCCACTCTCTAAAAGCTAGCTGCTCTCCTCTGTTAGGATTGCCACGAAAAGCAAACCAATCATCAAAAATAATTATCGTGCCATCTTGGATGTAACTGGTAATGAAATCGAGTACAGGCACGGTGGATTCATAGAGATCACAGTCGATCCAGATAACAGCCGCTTTTTTAATAGGAAGAGATCTTTTGGTTTCGTCGTTTAAAACTTGATCAAACCAACCAGGTATTAATTGAACCTTGTTGAGATCAACCCCTCTTTTTTTCAATATTTTTAGAAAATCTTCTTGAGAACAAGAAAAATCCCCCTTCTTAAAATTACAAAACCCTTCCCGGTCAACTCCTTGAATCTCTGGCAAGCCTTCGAAAGAATCAAAAGCATAGAATCTCATTTTTTTTAAGCTGTATAATTGAGCGATGTGATGCGCGCTAGCAAGACTTCGGCCTTGATAGGTGCCAAACTCTAAATAATCACCCTCTATACTATTGCCACCAACAAAAGTCATAGTTCTATAAAGCAACCGTTCAAAAGGCATTAAACCAAAAGCATTTCTCCAATTAGTTGATTTTCTGGAGTAGCGATAAGGAGAGAAAAATAGATTGTAAAGAAATAATTTAAAACGTTTCATATTATAGCCACTCGGTTAGAGGGCGATTAATTAGTTTTTCTAGCTCTTTAATTTCTGGTTGAAAATATAGTTTTAATTTTTCTTGTTCAATGATAGTGGGAGTAGGGGGCTCTTTCTTTTTATTTAATCTATATAACATTTTGATCGTGACTTTGCCTATTTTTTTGTCTAGCCAGTAGTTTTTAAGAGCTTTCACTTTTAAAGCCCTACGATAAATAATCTTTTCCAATAGATTGAAACGTGGTTTGTAACTGGGATGAATCTTCTTTTCAAGACTAAGTGGAACAAACCGATCATCAACCTCTAAGAAACGATAAACCGATTGTATATATTGAAGAGGATCTTTGAGGGAGTCCTCATAGATGAGGAATAACATTTGTTGAG
>DPNX01000035.1 GCA_003539915.1 Patescibacteria group bacterium
GATACTGATCTGAATAATTATTTGTTGTCTGGGAGTCAGGAGCTTGGGAGTCAGGAGTTAATGAGCCTGTATCAGGAATAGCAGGTATTTCTTGTGTCTTTTGTACCCCCATTGTTTCTGGAGTTGAGATGAGGGAGGCTTTTATATCTTGAACCTGACCTAATAGGTAAAAAACCATTCCCGAAAGAAATCCTGTTAGTACTAATAGCGTTATCACAATCCACTTCATAATATTACTTTTCATTATAAACCATACTTATAGTTATAGAATAGTTATTAGTAGTGGATAAATGACTAGTTACAACATTTTCTTTTTTTCAATCTTAGCTTTTTTATTAGGAGTAGCTATCGCTAGTCTTCAATTAAGCTTGTTAATTTTAATAAGCGTAACTCTATTACTAGCCTTCATTTTCTCGTTATTTAAAAAACTATCCTCATTGATTTTAATAACACTTCTTATCCCTGCAGGCTTTTTTTATTTAATTTGGAATAACTTCCAGTATTATAATCACTCAATAGTCTTTAATGAGAATATAAGTTTTAAAGGAATGGTTATAGATGAGCCGGTAAAAAATCTGGAACAGCAAACTTTTGTTCTTAAGGTACAGAATTCTTTTCTAGGCAGACTTCTTATCAAAACCGATTTGTATCCTCAGTATCATTATGGGGATGTCTTATCAATCAAGGGGGAAATTGATATTCCGCCTCCTGACTATTACGGCCGATATTTAAAAAAAGAAGGTGTGCAGGGGACTGTTAGATTTGCTCGAATAGATGTTCTAAAAAGAGGCGGGGGTAATTATTTTAAAAAAATATTAATAGATGTAAAGGGAGGTGTTATCTATGCTTATCACCAACTCCTACCTTTTAATAAGGGTTCTTTTCTTGCTGGCATGACTCTAGGAGAAAAAGGCGGTTTAAGTAAGGGATTTTTAGATAAGCTATCTTTGAGTGGTACTCGACACCTTACCGCTCTCTCAGGCCTTCACTTAACTATATTGATCTTTATAGTATTTGGCGCACTTAATTATTTTCTGCCCAAAAAAACAGCTTCCTGGACTACTCTATTGCTAATCTTATTGTTTCTTGCTTTAACTGGTTTTAAATTATCAGCCTCCCGAGCTGTTCTGATGGCTTTTCTAGTCATGTTAGCTAAAGAAACTAATCGTCTTTATAGCTCTCGTAATGCCTTAGCCTTAACTGCTTTAGTGTTAGTTATAATTAATCCTTACGTTTTAGTTTTTGATGTCGGTTTTCAACTATCTTTTTTGGCGGTCATAGGCATTATCTGTCTCTCACCAATTATCAAGAAGGTTTTATTATTGAAAAACAAAGGATTTTTAGGTTGGAAGGAGGGTTTGAGTATTACCATCGCTGCTCAATTAGCTGTAGCTCCTATTCTTATTAGTCAGTTTGGAAACTTCACCCTCACTTCATTTATCTCCAATATCCTTATTCTCTTTACCGTCCCAGTAGTTATGGTTTTAGGTTATCTAGCCAGTATTATTTACTATCTTTTCCTCCCCTTAGCTATCTTCATCAGCTGGATCATCAGCTTTATTCTTAGCTATCAGATATTAATTATTAATATTTTTTCCAAGCTAGCTATTAGCTTCAACCCACCTCTTAATATCTGGGTCATCATCATTTATTATTTACTTCTAGCCACAATCGTCTATATTTTTAAGAGATATGAAACTTTATAAAGGATTCCTACTTTCAACCATTATAGTCCTAATAGTCTTTAATGGTTGGATCTGGCAACAAGTATACTTTCAGACTTTGGCTGAGCCCGCTATCTACTTCCTTGATATTGGTCAGGGTGATAGTCAGTTAATTAGCTTTCCCTCGGTTAAAATACTAATTGATGGTGGTCGAGATCAGAGAGTATTGAGTGAGTTAGATAAAGCTCTTCCAGATTTTGATGATAATATTATTGACCTTGTTATTCTTACCCACCCCGATTCTGATCACTTTGGGGGATTAATAGAAGTTCTTAAGAACTATAAAGTAGGAGCTTTTATATCTAATGGACAGTTAGGTAAGGGGAAAAAGTTTAAAGAACTTCAAAAAACTCTTGTTAACTCAAATCTGAGAGCTATTAATATCTTGGCTGGAGACAAGATTAGATACCAAGATTACCTCATTAGAATAATCTCACCAGATCCCGTAGCTTTGAATAGGGACAATAAGAATGAAGCTAGTATAGTTTTACTATTAGAAGTTAATGGTAACAAGGTTTTGTTAACTGGTGATATTGGTTTTGAAACTGAAAATAAATTGCTACAAAAATACGATCTCAAATCTGATATCTTAAAGGTAGCTCATCATGGTTCTAGATTTTCTTCTGGTAGAGAATTTGTTGAGCAGGTTAATCCCAAGATTAGTATTATTGAGGTTGGTAAGAATCCTTATGGCCATCCTCATCCGCAAGTTTTAGAAACCTTAGCTTCCGCCAACTCCACTATCTATCGCACTGATGTAGATGGAACAATAAAAATTATTTTGGATAAGAAATAAATATGAATAAGAGCTCTGTTAAATTTTTTCTAGTTTTAATCACCATCTTGCTAGTTGTTCAAGCCCTAGTTTATTTCTCTCTCAACTTTCAAGATGTTAAGGATCTACTCGGCTCCTCTAAAGATTCAGTTGAAAGCTTAGATTATAAATCTATCAGGCTCTCAAAATTCTCTGGTCAAAACAATCCCTCCACTACCATCAAGAAATGTCCCTTTACCACCAACCAACAACCATCTCACAAACCAGCTATTTTCTCTGAAATAGCTTGGATGGGAGGTGTTGATCAGGGTAATAAGGAGTGGTTTAAAATTCAAAAAACAACGGCGGGCAAAATAGATATCAAAGGTTGGCAGGTGATCAATAAAAATGGCCGATTGTTTATCAATGTAGATAACTCAACCATTCTCTCAGATCAACAAGCTTTTCTGACCTTTTATCGTGGCCCTGATTTTAAGGGAGCTATTAAGAACACTAGCGAAGCCTTAAAAATATTTGATTCCAATTGTAACTTGATTGATGAGGCATCTGCCCAACCTCTATGGCCAGCTGGTAATAATGATAAAAAGCTAACCATGAAAAGGTCGGCTAATCTGACTTGGTATGACGATGGTACAAAAAAGAAAGCATCTAAAAAATCTAAAGATCAAGAAGAGTATTCTGTAGATCTGCCAGCTCAACCGGTTGATCAGTTAATTATTAGCCGCGTTCAAGCTGGATCAGAAATAAGTTCTCAAGATGAGTTTATTGAGATATACAATCCTACCAACCAAGACCTCAACTTAGAAAACCTATCTCTCAAGAAAAGGACTAGGTCGGGTAGAGAATATACCTTAGTTTCTCCATCTAAATTTAAAGGTACTTTAAAAACCAAGGAATACTTCATTATTGCTCATAAGGAATATATAGGAGAGCTAAACTTATCATACTCCAATCACTCTAGCCCTATCGCTTATTCTCATAACAGTATTATTCTTTACGACACCACCGGCCAAGTCATTAATGAGGTCAGTTATGAAAGGATCAATAAGGATGAAATTTGGCAAAATGAAAAATCCCCTCAGGAAGGGGATTAATCTTCCACTTTGTTTAGAAAGGGTAGGTTGTATTTTTTGATAAACTCGATAAGACTCTTGCGAGGAATTCTACGATGATTGGAGCCTGGAATTTTAAATCCCTTCAGCAACCCCTGCTCGAATAGAGAGATAACTTTAGCGATAGAGATACAACAAATTCTAGCTACATCTCCAGTGGTAAAGATTTCCGCCTTCTTCCATGCCTTACTCATTAATTTTCCTTTCTAATAAATTCAATTTACTACCTTTATTCTATAATCCCTAAGTATTAACACAACATTGACAAATCAGATATTTTCTGTCATCTTATAGAAGAACATTGCCAATGATTTTATTGAGAGGAGATCATAATAATGAGAGCTGGAGAAATTGAAGTTGTATTAACTCCTATACCTCCTCCTTATAAAGGTGGGCAGACAAAAGCTCACTATCAGGAAGGAGCGATGATGAAAGTCCATATATCATCTTCACAACTACCTTTCGTCCGAGCGGATCTCTGCGAGGTAAGAGGTCTGCTAGAAGGTGCGATGGGCGGTCCTATAAAAGGGAAAATTCACCTTGTTATTCATGAAGGACTGGTTAGTATAACTGGTCAGTTGGAAGCTCATGATAAAGGCTTGGCTGAAAGTTTTATCCAAGTTGTGTTACCAATCGTTTATCGACGCCTAGCTGGCCTCGCTACTCAATTCAGCACAATGAATCATCGCATCGATGTCGAATACACAATTGATTATTGCTGACTTTGATCTTGCGCACCAAGAGCCCCTCTATTGAGGGGTTTTTTTATAAGAAATTGCTGCCAGACAGGGAGTCGAACCCCAATTTCCTGGGCCAGAACCAGGCGTCCTACCATTAGACGATCTGGCAATTTCGTGGTCTTAGTATAATATAAGTTTTAATAAAAACCAATACCAAGCTATATCTTCTCATCAATCTCTTTAGGTTTCTCTCCAGCAAACTGTATCTTCTTTAATATCAATTGATCATCTTTCAATTCAGCTTCTAAGATCTTCATTCTTTTTCCATCTTTGAAAGCATAAGCTCCCGGCTCTGGATTAAGAGCTCTCACTTTACGCCAAATAGTAATAGGATCATCTTTTTCTAAATCAACTTCCGCATCTTCAGTTTGAAATTTATTGGTCAAAGTTGCTTGATCATGATCTTGAACATGAGGAGCAATCTCTTCTTTGATATATTCAGGTAGGGTTTTAATCAGTAACTGTCCACTTAACTTAGCTAATTTCTCTGACAAAGAGGTGTAAGTGTCAGTATCTTCAATTAATAACTTTTCTTGATTTAATATTGGGCCATGATCAACCTCTTCATCAATGACAAATAAGCTAGTACCTGTTTCTTTTTCTCCTGCCATAATAACGCTCTGAATAGGGGTAGCGCCACGATACTTAGGCAGAAGCGAAGGATGAACTCCTACCATACCCTTTTGAGGCATCTCAACAACCCATTTGGGCAAGATCTTACCGTAAGCTGCTAGAACAAAAACATCAGCATCAAAACTCTCCAATTGCTGAGCAAAGGATTGATCTAATTCTTCTGGTTGTAAAACCGGAATGGACTGACCCACCAACTTCTTCACTGCTGGGGGAGTAATAATCTTTTTACGACCACTTGGTCGATCAGGATTAGTAACCACCGCTACCGGCGGCATATCAGCATTAATTAATTCTTGTAGTACGTCAGCTGCAAAATCTGGTGTACCAAAATATATGTACTTCATTTATTTTTCTGTAGAGTAGATATCTTTGGATTTATCAATAAACAATTTACCCTCCAAGTGATCAAGCTCGTGTTGAAATACTCGAGCTAGAAAACCCCGGGCCTTAATCTTTAATTTCTTGCCGTCAGCATTCTGACCCTCCAACCAGACCTTGTCTGCTCTGATCACCGTACCAA
Organism: Patescibacteria group bacterium; assembly: GCA_003539915.1. Taxonomy (GTDB): domain Bacteria; phylum Patescibacteriota; class Minisyncoccia; order UBA6257; family UBA11618; genus UBA11618. The sequence goes on from DPNX01000035.1 coordinate 5,505, forward strand.
ACTTATCTGGCACACTCAGACAACCTTCTTCCATCTCACTCTTTTCATCAGACTTTTTTATTATCTTTGGATTGAAGATCGCATAAAACTTGTGATCCACTTCTGCCACAAACATTTTTTCATTTAAACCCACCTGATTGGCACTCAAACCAACACCATCAGCTCTTCTCATTGTAGTCCTCATCTTTTTAATCAACTCCCGAATCTCTTTTTTGGTATATTTATCAAAATCAAAAGCAGCGATCTTCTTTCGCAATATTTTTTCTTCTGTTTTATTTTTCTCTAGATATATCTTCATCTTTTTTATACCAAAGCTTCATGAAATAAGCTCCTTTATTTTTTATATTCTTCCTCTCAGCAATTTTCTCCGCTAAAGCAATTAACTGTTGATTATCATTTTTCTTAGCTAAGCGCATGTATAGAGACTTGTGATTAGGATCCTCTAAAATCTCCGTGAGACGTAAGCCGGTCAATTGATGAGATTCATAAACTCTCGACGTCTTGCCCCGATCTGAAAGCTCATTCATATAATCGGGAAGGATCTTTTTAATGTCTTCCATAATCAAAAGAATACCGATTTTTATCACTCTTTTCAATCATTAACTTTTCAAAAACAACCTAATCAAGCATAATTAAGAACTATATGATAGTGAAATTTAAAAAGCCTCTTCTGGCTACTTTAATCATTGTCTTGATTGTAGCCGCTGGTATTAACGGCTATTTCATTGGCACAAGGAACCCTAGAACTATAATTGTTAAGGGAATTGATAATATTGAAGATGGAAAAATTAAGAATGCTGACTTTGGCACAGTTTGGCAAACTCTTGATCTTCTCAAGAAACATCATCTTAAAGCTGATAAAATAGATAACCAAGAATTAGTTTATGGTGCTGCTGCTGGTGTAGCCGCCTCACTTAAAGACCCTTATACAGTTTTCCTTAAGCCTGAAGACTCTAAGCGCTTTACCGACGACATTAGAGGTAAATTTGGTGGTATTGGTGCTGAAATAGGTATCCGAGGTGAATTTATCTCCATCATTGCCCCTCTTGAAGGCTCACCAGCTGAGAAAGCTGGTATCATGGCGGGAGATAAAATTCTGGCTGTTAATGCTAGCACCACTATCAACATGACTCTAAATGATGTGGTTAAAAAGATTCGTGGTCCTCGAGGTTCTAAAGTAACTCTTACCATTCTTCGTAACGGTGATGAAAAAACTCGAGACATCACCATCACGCGTGGCATTATCAAAATACCAACCATTAAATGGGAAATGAAGGAAGGAAAGATTGCTCACGTTCAATTCTTTAACTTTAACGAAATAGCTCCCAAAGTTTTCCCTAAGGCCTTTAACGAAGCTCTCCGAGCTGGGGCTAAAGGCTTTATTCTCGATCTTCGTAATAATCCAGGAGGCTTCCTTGAGGTAGCGGTCTCTTTGACTGGTGTCTTTGTGGAGAATGGTAAGACCGTAGTTATCGAAGAATTCAGCTCTGGAAAAAGAAATACCTTCACTGCTAACGGTCAAGCCGCACTCAAAGATTTCCCTCTAGTTATTTTAATTAATAAAGGTTCGGCCTCAGCCAGTGAAATTATGGCCGGCGCTATTCGTGACAATAATGGCACTACAATTATTGGTGAAAACAGCTTTGGTAAAGGAACTGTTCAAGAGCTGAAGAAACTCTCTGATGGTTCGACTCTCAAGATAACCATCGCTCGCTGGCTATTACCTAACGGCTCTGTTATTGAAAAAAATGGGATCAAACCCGATGTTGAAGTAAAGATCACCGAAGAAGATGCTGAAAACAAAAAAGACACTCAATTAGAAAAAGCTCTTGAAATTTTGCAGAAAGAAATGCAGAATGAGAGTCAATGAAAGTTCTCTTATTAAAAGACATTAAAAATGTTGGCAAACGACTTGATGTTATTGATGTTAAATCAGGTCATGCTCGTAACTACTTAATCCCTAATAATCTAGCTGTTATGGCTAATAAAGCTAGCTTGGCTCGTAAAGCTAGTATAGAAAAAGATCAGGTTTTGAATCTTGATCGGCACAAGCAACTAGTTGAACAACTAGCTAAAGATTCTTTAGAGTTTTCTGTTAAAACGGGGGACAAAGGAGAGGTTTTTGAACCGGTTAGTAAAGATGGTATTAAAAAAGCCCTGATCACTAAAGGCTATCAAGGCTTTTCAGTTGAATTATCTCAATCTTTGAAAGAACTAGGTGATCATCAGGTTGAGATAGGATTCCCTCAAGGAATCAAGGGGCAGGTTAAGGTTACTATTAAAGCTCAATAGCAATAACCTTAACGTCTCTCTTTCGGCCATCAAACCTAATCTTCTTCTTGGATGAATACTTAACCACACCCTCTTTGAGAGCGTATAAAGTATCATCTCCACCTCGACCTACATTCTCACCATTTAAGTAGCGAGTACCTCGTTGTCGAAGAATGATCTGACCAGGAAGGACTCTTTCACCATGATTCTTCTTAACACCTAATCGTTTAGAAGCTGAATCTCTTCCTAATTTTGTCGAACCACCTGATTTTGTATGGGCCATATTACTACCTAATATAACTAATCAAACCCTAACTGTCAATTAAAATGAAATCCTTCCTTCTCTTCACTATTATTGCTATTCTCATCGCTTTTGCCGCCTTTGGTTTAGGCTATCTTTATCGAGGTCAGAATGAGGTTAATCCTATTATTATTGAAAAGCAGAGCTAGAGAGCGGTACAATAATAACAATGAAACTTCTTAGCCGTCTTGATGAAAATTTTTTAAGAGGCAGATCTTGTCTTTTGCGTATCAATCTCGACATCAAAGAACCTAATGAGAAAAACTGGCGTCTACAGGCCGTAGTACCAACAATTAAATACTTGCTGGAGCATGGGTCGAAAATAAAGATTCTAAGCCACCGTGGTCGTCCTGAGGGCGAAGACAAGGAGTTGTTACTAGCACCCGTGATGAAGATTCTCTCTAAAATAGTTGGTCAAGAACTAGATTACCTAGAAAACGTTCGTTTCAATTCTTTAGAACACAAGAATGATCATCAGTTTGCTGAGGAGTTAGCCAAGAATGGTGACTTCTATGTTAACGATGACTTCGCCACCAGCCACCGTCCTCACACCTCTATATCTGCTATCACCAGCCACTTACCATCCTTCGCCGGTCTACTCTTAGAAAAAGAGGTGAAGGTATTAACAAGAGTGAGAGAACATCCTAGCCAACCACTAGTTATGATTATTGGTGGTATCAAGATCGCTGACAAAGCCGCCGCTATCGATTATCTATACGACAAAACCGAAGCCTTCTTGATGGGTAGTGCTTATATAGATCAAGAAGATCCTACTCTTCAAAAAGAAAAGGTTATTATCCCTAGTGACTGGTCAACCGACAATAGTCATGAGCGAGATATTGGCCCTCAAACTATCCAGCAATATCAAGAGGTGATTAGTGGTGCTAAAACCATAATCTGGAGTGGTCCGGTTGGATTGATAGAGCTGCCTAAGTTTCGTAACGGTTCTAAAGCTGTTGCTGAAGCTATTACCAAAACCGATTCTTTTGCTATAGCAGGAGGTGGTGATACCAGTCGCTTCTTGATTGAAGAGGGTGTAGCTGATATGTTTGATTTTATATCCACCGGCGGGGGAGCCATGCTAGATTTTCTAGCCAACAAAGAACTACCCGGCCTAGAAGCTTTAAAAAAATGAAACCAATTGTAATAATATATCACCACAACTGTCCTGATGGCTTTAGTGGCGCCTGGGCTGCATACAAGAAATTTGGCAACAAAGCTGAATATATTGGTGGCAAGCACCGAGAAATACCGCCTGTAGTAAAAAACAAGGAGGTTTATTTTATCGACTTCAGCTATCCACCTAAAATAATTAAAGACTTTATTAAAAACAATAAGCGAGTGACTATCATCGACCACCACGTTACCGCCCAAGAGTCGGCCGAAATGACCCAAGACTATCTTTTTGATATAAAACATTCAGGAGCTGTTTTGGCTTGGAAATACTTCCATCCCAAAAAACCTATACCTCAATTCCTTAAACACGTTGAGGATGTTGATCTCTGGAGCTTCAAGTTAGCTAATAGTCGAGAGATCATGACATATATTGATACTTTTGAATTCACCTTCCC
>DPNX01000028.1 GCA_003539915.1 Patescibacteria group bacterium
ACCGCCACCCTCATTTACAAGATACTCAAGTGCTGTAAAAAGGATGCTTATTTAGTAGGTAATATAGGCAAACCCGCCATTGATAGCTTAGCTAAGCTCAAAAAGAGCTCTTGGGTAGTTTTTGAGCTATCTAGCTTCCAACTTCAAGGCATCAAACAATCCCCTCATGTTGCGGTAATGTTAGATCTCTTTCCTGATCATATGGAGGTTCATACCAGCTATCAAGAATATGTTAACGCAAAGAAAAATATTCATCGTCATCAGAAATCATCCGATAAAGCCTTTTTTGTTAAAGACCTAGATCTCAAAAAGTTTAAAGCCTTCTCCTCTAAAGATTTAAAGATCCCAGGTGAACACAACTTCAAAAACGCTGTCATGGCCTACACCGTTACCAAAAATCTAAAATGTCCCAAAAAAAAGATTATTGAAACTATCACCAAATTCAAAGGTAATGAACATCGTCTAGAGTTTATAAAGCAAATAAAAGGAGTCTCCTTCTATAACGACTCAGCTAGTACCAATCCTCAGACTACTATAGCGGCCGTTAAAGCCTTCTCTGAACCAAAAATATTAATCGCCGGTGGTTATGACAAGAACCTCTCCTACCAACCCTGGGGCAAAGTATTTCCCAAGGCCAATATCAAGGCCTTAATCTTGATTGGTGATAATAAACAGAAGATAAAAAAAGCTCTAGTTAAAAAGAATTTATCCATTAAAACCGCCTCATCTTTAAAAGAAGCTGTTCAGTTAGCTAAGAAGCTAGCGGTCCAAAATGATGTAGTTATTCTATCTCCTGGAGCAGCTAGTTTTGATATGTTTAACGGCTATGATGACCGTGGACAAAAATTCAAAAACCTGATATAAAGAATGTACTGCGGCCGTGGTGTAGCCTGGTTAACACATCCCCCTGTCACGGGGAAGATCGCCGGTTCAAATCCGGTCGGCCGCGCAAAGAAACTGGAGTTCTTTGATAACTAAAAAGGAGTACTATCTTGGCAGAAATATTAGAAGCAGTCTTAGCTTTTTTTACCAGCATCCTTATGATGATCTTTGATACGTCTCGCTATGTATATAAATACTCCAAATACCGAGAGAAAAAGGCTCGGGATAAAATGATTAAGGAATATCCTCAATTAAAAAAAATGGATGAATAACCCTGCTCGTAGCAGGGTCTTTTTGTTACAACAACCTCAACTCTTGAAAGGTTTTTCGATAAATATAAATAGCTTCACTAATCTCAGTCTTCTCAGCAGAGAAATCATCCTGTCTAGCTCTTTTAGTTAGCTGATGAGCTTGGCGTAGTTCTTCGATGGTACTCATCTGGGCAGGAGTAATATTATCTAAACGATCAGTTAGATTCTTACCATAATAACCAGCTAACTTGAGAACCTCTCCTAAGATATTGTCAGCTATGATTAGAGCAGCCTGCCAATCCTCCTCCTTCTTACTACCCATTTTTTTCATTATCTCCTGCCAACCTTTAATGGAACGTCGGCGAGGCAAGTCACCCACCATTAAAGCGTCCATTAAACGTTCGGTTTTATAATTAAAATAACCGCTTTTTATTAAAGCGTAGATAGTACCAATCACTAAGACGATAGAGATGAAAAAAGAGATTGTTTGAAGAGTGCCTAGATTAACCTCTACCCAATCTCTGATAGTAAAGGCTAGATCTATTATCTCTTTAGGAAGAGTGAGAATAAAATCAACCACTGTTTTGGACATGTTCATAATAGTGACCAATATTTAAAATATCCGCCTCACGCCAATGTTGGCCAATCAATTGGAAGCCAGGGGGCATAGAGAGAGCTGGAAGACCAGCTAAGTTAGCTGGCACTGTCAAAACGTCAGTCATGTACATTGATAAAGGATCTTTGGTTTTCTCCTTGAATTTGAAAGGCTTGGTTGGTGAAACGGGAGTTAAAATAACATCGACGTCTTTAAAAGCCTGATCAAAATCCTGCTTGATTAGAGAGCGAACTTTCTGAGCTTTGGCGTAGTAGGCGTCATAATAACCAGAAGAAAGTACAAAGGTACCCAACATAATTCTTCGTTTAACCTCTTTGCCGAATCCTTTGCTTCTATTCTTTAAATAAAGATCAGCAAGATTTTTGGCCTTAACGCCCTCTAGTGGTGAGTAACGAATACCATCAAAACGAGCTAGGTTGGCGCTAACTTCAGCTGGCATGATGATATAATAGCAAGAAATAGCGTACTTGGTATGAGGCAGACTGATCTCTTTGAACTTGATACCTAAACTTTCTAAATCTTTAACTACCTTCTTAACTTTTTTAATAATCTCCTTATCCACTCCTTTATCGAAATATTCTTTGGGAAGACCGATCACCATCTTCTTCAGCTTCTCTATCTTGTGATTAGACAACTCGTCACCATAGATAACCTCGGAGCTAGTAGCATCTTTTTCATCATGACCACTAATAGCCTGAAAAAGTGTAGCGGCATCTTCAACATTTTTAGTAATGGGACCGATTTGATCAAGACTGGAGGCCATAGCAATCAAGCCGTAACGAGATACGGCTCCATAGGTGGGTTTAAGTGCTACCACTTGGCAGAAGTCGGCCGGCTGACGAATAGAACCACCCGTATCAGAGCCTAAAGAAGCTACCGCTAAATGAGCGGCGACTGCTGCAGCTGAACCACCGGAAGAACCACCAGGCACTAGTTTAGGGTCATGAGGATTCTTTGTGTTACCAAAAGCTGAGTTTTCAGTAGAGGAGCCCATAGCAAACTCATCCATATTAGTCTTACCTAAAAAAACAGCCCCCTCATTCCTTAGCTTTCTGATAACAGTGGCATCATAGGTAGCGGTATAGTTTTCCAACATCTTGGAGGCGGCTGTAGCTGGCTGGTCGGCAATAAGAATATTGTCTTTGATGGCCAAAGGAACACCAGTCAAAGGACCAACCCCTTTACCCTTGGCTATAGCTAAGTCAGCGGCTTCAGCTTGTAAGTAAGCAGCTTCCTTGTCCAAACTTAGATAAGAATTAATCTTCTTATCTTCTTTTTCAATAAATTTGTATAACTGTTGCACCATCTCTAGTGCGGTGAACTCCTTATTAACCAAACCTTGGTTAAATTTTTTGATTGTTAAATCGTGTAAATGCATACTAAAGAATCTTAGGAACCTTTAAACAACCCTTGTCGGTCTCAGGGAAGCTCTCAATTATCCGACCCGTGTCATCAACCGACTGAGCTTTTTGTTCCAAGTTGATAGAATCATCTCTAAAAATGTTTTTGAGAAGTGTTCCACCATTCATTGGCTCTACTCCTTCGGTATCAACTTCTTGAAGTTCTTCGAAGTATTTAAGGATTTTTTTTAAGTCTTTGAGCTGCTCATCACTTTCTTTAGTAGTGAGCTTTAGTCGAGCTAGTTCAGCTAACTGTTTAAGAGTATTTTTATTAATAGGCGCAGCCATATATTCAAAAGTTTAAGGCAAAAAGACGTTAAATTCAAATAAAAAAGGGGCGATGCAGTTTAACACTGCACCGCCCCCCGGCGAAGAGCAGGCCGCATGGCCTGCGAGGCTGACACCTATGTATGGAGATACTCTAGTGGCTGGAAACAATCCAAAAGAGCTTTCTTCCAAAAGGGACTGGTTATAAAATAACAGCTAGATTATAGGATGTCAAATTATTTCAACAATTGAAGGAATTGTTTCTCAGTTAGAGTTTTGACACCTAATTGTTGAGCTTTATCATATTTAGAACCTGGATCGATACCCACAATGACATAATTAGTCTTCTTAGAGACTGAGCTGTTGATATTACCGCCTAGATTTCTAACTCTCTCCTTAGCCTCATCTCGGGTAAGAGATTCCAAACCGCCAGTTAAAACAAAGATTAGGCCCTCTAACTTTCCACCCTTAGATCGTTGAGCTCCTTTAATTCTGACACCTACCTTCTCGAATTTATCTAATAGATCTCGGTTACACTCCTCATCAAACCAATCACTAATGCTTTGAGCTACCTTGGGACCAATGTCTGGTAGTTGTTGAAGATCTTCGATTGAAAGCTTGCTAATCTTATCAACCTCGCCAACCTCTTGAGCCAACATACGAGCCGTTTCCTCGCCAACATTGAAGATTCCAAGGCTGTATATAAA
>DPNX01000053.1 GCA_003539915.1 Patescibacteria group bacterium
AAAACTCTCATATTAGGCATGGTTCTCATAATAGCCATGTCCTCCGTTGCCTGATGAGTTGCACCATCAGGACCAACCGAAACTCCAGTATGAGAACCTACAATCTTCACATTTGAATCATTGTACGCGATAGTGGTCCTTATTTGCTCCCAGTTACGACCTGGTGAGAAAGTAGCGTACGAGGATATAAAAGGAACCTTTCCACTAATACCCAAGCCAGCAGCTATTGCAGCCAGGTTTTGTTCCGCTACTCCAATCTCAATAAATCGATCTGGAAACTTTTCTGCGAAATCTTGAGAGCGAGTAGATTCAGTTAAATCAGCACACAGAACCACAACATTAGGATCCGCCTCACCTGCCATTACCACACCCTCACCATAACCATTACGAGTTGGTGATTGCTCCACTGACTTATGGAACATTTTCGCATTTAATTTTGCTTCTGAATTTAACACTTTTAATTAGTATTTATTTACAAGTCTTGCACCCTTTACCATTACAACTAGAACAATCTTTACACTTAGCGCCTCTAGTTAAACAAGGAATGGCTAATATTCCCAAAGCAATAGCAGTCAACAACCATCCAAGAGAATCCATTTCGTAGATACCCAACATCTCACCTCGAGACATCCAAGCAGCTACTACTGATGCTGCTGAACCAATCCATAGCAAAACACCAAAGAAACACTCAAAACAGGCGCAGCCACCAAAAATTTTATTTTTATTCATTTTTTTATTTATGTTCACTTTTTACTCGACCTTTTAATGTTCTCAATTCATCCAAAGCTTGTTTAGCTTCTTCTTTTGAAAATTTCTTACTATGCCAGTGATAATCGTTTTCCATGAAATCAACCCCCTTACCAGCAATAGTATGGGCGATAATCACTGTTGGTTTTTCGTAAGTAGCTTTAGCTTCATTAACCGCATCTACAAAAGCCTCTATATTATGTCCGTCTATTTCTAAAACATTCCAATTAAAGGCTTCGTACTTATCTGCTAATGGTTCCAGAGGCATAATATCCTCGGTCATACCATCAATCTGAATATTATTACGATCAATAACCGCCGTCAGATTACTCAACCTATTCTTGCCAGCAAACATAACCGCTTCCCAAGTATTGCCCGCCTCTTGCTCACCATCAGACATCAGACAATATGTGTGATATTTCTTTTGATCTAAACGTGCAGCTAAAGCCACTCCACAAGATTGAGACAATCCCGAACCCAAAGGTCCAGAAGTAGTTTCCACACCCGGTAAAGCAGACCGATGAGGATGTCCTTGAAGGCGAGTACCTAACTGTCTCAAGGTCTTTAATTCTTTTTCTGGAAAGTAACCTGCATGGGCTAATGATACATACTGTACTGGACAAATATGACCATTTGATAAAATCAATCTATCCCGATCAGACCAATCAGGCTTTTTAGGTTTGTGATTCAAAATATGAAAATAAAGAGCAGTGAAAATGTCAGCCATATCTAAAGGACCAGCTATATGACCAGATCCGGCTTTAATAACCATATTAATAGTGTCGTAACGAATCTCAGCCGCCTTCTCCTCTAAAAATTTTATTTTTTTATCATCCAATCTATCCATCATTAGATAGCTTTTAATTGATTATAAGCTTCCTTAGGGTTGATATTATTAAACACATAAGTGGCCGATACTATCATATCCGCACCAGCTGCTTTTATTAATTTAGCGGTCTCCAAATCAACGCCGCCATCAACCTCTATTTTAACACTAGGGGCCTGCTCTCGCAAAAACTCAATCTTTTCCAAAACACCTTTTTGAAACTCTTGCCCAGCTTTTCCAGGAGTTACCCCAAGAATCTGAAAGTATTTTATCTCATCAAGGTAGGGAAGTAAGTTTTCCACAATCGTCTCAGGATTAATAGCTAACATTAGATCTGCTTTATACTGCTGACATAGATCTAAGACAATCTCCAAATTACGTACCTCTTCTAAATGAAGAATTAATCGGTTCGCCCCAGCTTCCAACCAAGACTTAGCTACTACCTCTGGGTCCTCTACCATTAAATGAACCTCCGACTTCAATAAGCCCAATTTCAATTTTTTAAACTCCACCACATTATCCCATGTCTTGATAGAGGAGAAAGCCCCATCACCAATATCAAAATGAAGCCAGCCAGTAGTACGTGGTAAAAACTTTTTTGCCTTATTAACTAACTCTTCTACCTCCTCAAAGTTAGAAACATTAATTGATGGAATAACCTGCATTCTTTAATTATACAAAAATCCCCAGCAAAGGGGACTATGTAGTAACTTCTCTCTCCCCTATTTATCTAATTTTTTTAATCTTCTAACATGCCTAGCTGCCTTAGAAAAAGGCTCTTTTAACCAAACATCCACCGCTTTAAAAACCTCTCTCTTCTTAACAAATCTGGCTCCAATAGCTAAAACGTTAGAATCATTATGCTCCCTAGAAATCCTCACTATTTCCGGCTTTCCACCATAATAGACAGCGGATCTCACCCCCTTGTGACGATTAGCTACCATCCCCTCTCCCTGACCAGAACCACCGATGATAATGCCTCTCGCCTCATCACTTTTCATGGAAATCATCTTGGATAATGGATGCATAAAATCTGGATAATCATCCCTGGCTTTAAAGGTAAAAGGTCCCATATCTTCAACCTCATAACCTTTTTTAGTCAAAAAATTCTTCAGCTGCTTCTTCAACTCAAAACCGGCGTGATCAGATGCTAAATATACAATCATAATGTTTTAACTGATTTTTCTACATGTTTAACCAAAGTAGTGACATAACCCCACTCATTGTCATACCAAGTCAATATCTTAACCAAATTACCCCCCACTACTTTTGTATAAGAGAGGTCAACGATAGACCCATAAGGCTGGCCAATGATATCGGAAGACACAACCGGCTCTTCAGTAACTGCTAGAATGTCTTTCCAGCGCGGACTTTTCGCTGCTTTTTTAAATATTCTATTAACCTGTTCAACGGTAGTATTCTTCTTAGAAACAAAAGTAAAGTCACCAATCGATCCTGATATCACCGGCGCTCTAATAGCCATGGCATCAAACTTACCTTCCAGCTCTTTAACCGCCTTAGTTACAGAGATACTAGCTCCACTGGTAGTGGGTATAAGATTCATAGCTGCTGCTCGACCTCGACGCACATCACCTCCTCTAGAGCGACCATCTACTAAATTCTGAGTAGCTGTATAGCCATGAATAGTATTAAGAAAAGCTTTCTCCACTCCCACCGTTTCAGCCATAATAGCTGATAGCGGATGAGAGGCATTGGTAGTACAAGAACCATTAGAAGTTATATTACAAGTCTTAAACTCCTCCTCATTAACTCCTAATAAGACTGTCTTAGCATCTCTCTGATCCTCATCCTTAGAGGGAGCGGTTAGAACTACTTTTTTCGCACCAGCTCGCAGATGAGCTCTTGATTGTTTATAAGTATTAAAAGCTCCTGTGGCCTCTATTGCTAGATCCACTCTTAATCTTCGCCAAGGTAGATAACGAGGATCTCTTTCTTGTAAAACTAGTATTTTTTTTCTTCCTACTACTAAATAATTTCTCCTTCCTTTTTCTACTTTAATAGTCTTATCAAAATCTCCATAAACCGTATCGTATTTTAAAAGATAAGCTAGGTTATCAATATCGCTAAGATCATTAATGGCCACTACATCAAACTTATTAAAAGCTTGTCTAAAAAACAACCTACCGATTCTACCAAATCCGTTAATAGCAATTTTAGCCTTCTTAGGACTCATTAACTTAATTCTAGTCTGAAAAATTTATCCTTACAACATCCCCTTTTTTCACACCCCTCTCTGACACCAAGCCAGCTCTAATTTCTAGCATTAAATCTACTGGTTCTGGTGGTGAATAAAACTGAACATTTTTAATCTTCAAAGGTGGTGCGTTTTCAGTTACACCAACTACCACACCCTGATTTTTGTTAATAGATTTTATCCAAACAAAGTCTAAGGGAAATAACATGCCTTTCATCCAAAAATGATGAATGGCTGGCTTATTAAAAACAAAAAGCATTCCCTCTTTTTTTGATAAAAATTTTCTTCCTGATAATCCTCTAGCTCGCGTCATAGCTGTGTCAGCTAAATCAAACTGCCACTTACTCTGATTAATTGTAATTTCTCCAGCCATTTTTTTTTCAACTAAATTAAAAGAGTCCTTAATAGCATCTGCTGGATTTTTATTATTCAAAACCCACCAACTACGCTCAACTAACTGGTTCAGAAGAACGAGAACTGCGGCTATGCTAATTATTATTATTAAATAAAAAGTTGTTTTTCCTATCATTTATTTCTGTTGCAAAGCAAAAGCTACTACCCCAAAAGCTACCGAAACATTCAAAGAAGTTTTATCTCCTTTCATGGGTATTTCTACAATCTTATCACACTTGTTCAAAACCGACTTGGGGAGACCTTTGACCTCATGTCCAACTACCAAAGCCGTTTTCTTCTTTATTTTTTTAATCTTATAATAAGGAACTGATTCTTTATTAATCTCTAAAGCAATAATGCTATACCCTTCTTTCTTTAGCCTTGTTATTAATCGAGAAGTTTGACCACATTTTTCCCAAGACACCATTTTTTCTGCTCCTAAAGCAACCTTGGCCAACTGAGGACGAGCTCTATCAAACTGATCTAAAGGAGAGGGTGTAAATCCACAAAGATACAACTTATCAACTCCTACTCCATCAGCAGTTCTAAAAATAGAACCAACATTATGTAAGCTACGAATATTGTTAAGAATAGCGATCATAGTAACTAGATTGTATGCCACTTGCTTTTTTAAAGCAAGCATGTTAATCTATTTTTAGTACTAGACATCCCAATGGAAGGAGGGAGCACACCTAAACACACAAAAAGGAGAAATAAATGCTTGTTTTGTCCAGGGGAGTCAACGAAAAAATTATGATTGGTGATAACATTACCATCACCATTGTGGATATACGTGGTGGTAAAGTAAGGCTTGGATTCGATGCACCAAGAGAAATACCAGTTCATCGAGAAGAAGTCTTCAAGGCCATGAAGCGGAAGAAAAGCAACGGCAAAGTTGTCTAATAGGACGACAGTCAATCTTCGCTAACTAAACCATAGAGGGGTAGAAATACCCCTCTTTTTTTTGACAAATATTATTAATCAAGGTATTTTACAACCAGTCCTTAATTACACTTTCACCACCTAACAAAACAGGAGGTTGTTATGTTAGTTCTTTCCCGAAAAAAAAACGAAAAGATAATCATTGGTGAGAACATAATAATCACCGTTGTTGATCTTGTCGGAGAAAAAGTCTGTATTGGTATTGATGCTCCAGCAGATATATCTATTCACAGAAAAGAAGTGCAGGATGCAATCGACGCAGAAACCAAAGAAAATAAGAGTTGCAAAGAGTAGCTCGAAGGCGACTAGTTAGTCGCCTTTTTTATTTGAAAAAACCAATTTTCATAAACCAATCAACGCCTTCTATATAAGGGATAACAAAAGAGCAGTAAGTTGGATCATGGTCAGTACAATCACCGCTATGACCTAAACCAAGAACTCCTGAGGTGTAAAGATTTCCTGTAGTAACAGCATTCTTGATAGAGCTCCGATAATACGCTCTACCATCAGAATATCTACTATCCAAAACCAACCAATAAAGCTTATCTTTTTTAAAAGTTATTGGCTGATCAAATATGAATGTTAATTGATACTCATCTTCTGATACATAAATATTAGGCAAAGTTCTTGAGCCTAGCAACTGGCCAAAATCAGGCCCACCATCTAAATCAGAAAATACTTGAAGACGTGCGCCACCACCATATGTCCCGCTCTGAATTAATTTAATATTTACCAAGTCTATCGTCTGAGTCGCTGTTAATTTAACACTCTGCAAACTAGCTTTGATTGGACAACTAGAACAGTTGGGGTTTTTGTTACCCACCTTATAACTCCAATCATTAGCCTGATCTTGATCAATAACTAACTCAACCAATGGATAACTCCACTCCACCGACTTAGAACTTGAAATCGCTCCAAACTCATCCTCTGCCCCAACCTCTATGATCAAGCTATCCCCCGGCTTAACTCTTTTTTTATAAGATATTGCACTAGTTGTTATCACTTCCTCTTCACCCGTATTCAAATCATTAATTTTTATTTCATAAGTTA
>DPNX01000029.1 GCA_003539915.1 Patescibacteria group bacterium
GCAAAAAGTACATAGTCTTTCTAAATTGTTAGGAAATAGTCTTCCTGTGCACTGAGGAACTATTTGTGAGAAAAATTGAGGCATTTAAAATTAGCGACGAGACATTAATTGAGTAATCTCTGATTCAGCTTGTCTCAAAGCTTGACCAGTTCTTAATCTACCTTCCATTACTGATTCTACCATTCTAGAAAATGAGATCTCAACTGCTCGATTATCTATCTGAGGCCAAGAGCGAGCGGTTAAAGCTTGTTTAGCAAATACTCCTAACTCAGGATCGTTAAGTTTTTCTTTAATAATAGAGCGAAGAGCCGGGGAAGTGCCTGTATTAGATAGGTAGATATTAGCTGCTGTGATGTCGGTGGTGGTGTGAATAACAAACTCCCAAGCAGCCTGAGGACTAGGTGAAGAGTTAGAAACTGCTAGGCCATAGTAATTAGCATAACTAACATCTGGTCCAGGATTAGCTGGTCGAGGAGCGCTTGAGACACCAAAGCTCAAGAAAGGAGAGCGCTGTTGGATGTCAGAAGCTTGAGCTCTGTAATGAAGCATCATTGGCAACTTGCCTTCAGCAAATAGATCTGTGGAAAGAGGCTGGAACTTGTTCCAAGTATAGAAATCATCGTTAGGATTACTAAACCTTAGATAATAGTTGAAGGCTTGTAGTCCTCTGGTGGCAAAATTAGCTCGAGTAAATCCTTTATCAACCATTAGATTGCCAGTTTGTAAGAAGAGAAGATTTAAAATATCACTAGCTCTACTAATATTTCTAGATGAGCCACCAATAGCTGCTCCTGGTCTAAACAAGTTACCAGCCCTGTCTTTCTGACGAGTCTTTAGAATGACTTCTTGAAACTCTAACCAGGTTCGAGGAGGAACTGCTATACCCGCAGAGTCAAAAATGTCTTTGTTATAGTAGAGTGCAAGTGTATCTATATATAGAGGAAGAGCAAAAATAAAATCGCTAGGAGCAAAATCCTGCCTTATAACAGTAGGGAAGAGCTTATCTACCTCACCAATGTTAAATTGTTCAGTGCTAACAGGGGTTATTTTATCAAAATGCTTCGGTAGCCAAGTATTGTGAAACATAAAAACATCGGGGCCGGTACCAGCAGCTAAAGCATTAACTAAAATGTCTTCGTAATTATTAAAATCAATCTGCTGATATTTAACTCTGATGTGAGGGAACTTCTTATTGAAGTTCTTAATTACTGGAGAAAATACACGGCTATCCTCAAAACCCATCATCTTCAAAGTCACCTTATTTTGATCCTCTTTAAAAATGCCTGGAATGATTCCAACAAAAGCAAAGACTGAAATAACAACTAGTAGTAATACTAGGCTAACTATTATTATTTGGTTACGAGATAAATTTAGAGGCATATTGCACCGATGATCTTATCACCAGCCCGTAAGCTCATAATCTTAACTCCTTGAGTTGCACGACTAGCAGAACGAATAGAACCAATCTTTGTTCTAATCATCTGACCCTTTGCAGAGAGGACGAAGAGGTCTTCTTCGCCATTGATTAAGTGAGCTGAAATCAATTGGCCGGTCTTACTAGTTATTCTAGCAGTTTTTATACCAAGACCGCCACGTTTCTGTGTCTTATACTGTGTAATACTCGTTTGCTTACCATAACCCTTATCCATTACTACCAATAACTTACCTTTCTTAGCTTGCTCCTCACTAATAATATTAAGAGAGCTAACCTCATCACCTTCTTTAAGTCGTAGAGCAGTTACTCCAGCAGCTGTTCTACCCATAGCTCTAACTTGAGATTCTTTGAATCGGATAGCTTGACCATCTCTAGTGGTCAAAACAACATTATCTTTTCCAGAAGATAAACGAACCCAACTTAGAAGGTCATCTTTCTTTAAAGTGATAGCAATAATTCCAGTACGCCTTACCTTATTAAAGTCTTTAACGGATGTCTTTTTAATAACACCGTTTTTGGTAGCCATAATTAGATAACCGTCTGAGTTATCTTGATAAGTAATCATTGCGCTAACCTTTTCTGTAGCAGGAATCTCTAGGAAATTTTGAATTAATTTACCTTTAGCAATCCTACTCGAAGAAGGAAGTTCCCAAACCTTAGTTTGAAAGACTCGTCCTTTGTCTGTGAAGAAGAGGATGTTGTCATGAGTGTTGGCAATAAGGAGGTGTTCAATAAAATCTTCCTCTGCTACATCAGAGCCAATCAATCCTTTACCACCTCGATGTTGAGCCTTGTATACAGTTGGTGAAACTCGCTTGATGTAACTACCTCGAGAGCGAGTAATGATGGTTTCCTCAGATCTAATTAGATCAGCGTCGCCCAAGGACCTCAGACCGGTGGCAACAACTCTAGTTCTTCGCTCACCACCATACTTTGCTTTAAGATCTTTTAGATCGTCCTTAATAATCTTCAAGATTTTTTTAGGGTCTCCAAGAATGATCTCCAACTCTTTAATAAGCTTCTTCTTTTCTTTTAGCTCGTCCTCAATTCTCTTGTTTTCAAGAGCAGCTAAGCTCTGCAGTCTCATATCAAGAATGGCGTTGGCCTGAATTTCAGAGAATTTGAACTTAGCAATCAAGTTCTTGCGAGCATCATCTCTGTTTTTAGACTTCTTAATAGTAGCGATAACTTTATCAATTGCTGACAAGGCTTTGGAAAGACCTTCTAAGATATGAGCTCGCTCTTGAGCTTTGCGTAAATTAAACTCTGTTCGTCTGCGAATAACAACCTGACGATGTTCTAGATAATATTTAAGAATATCGATCACTGACATGACTTGTGGCTGCAAACCGTTAGCTAAGGCAATCATGTTAAGATGGAAATCTTTTTGTAATTCAGTAAATTTGAATAACTGATTAAGTACTCGCTGAGGGATGGTGTCCTTTTTAAGTTCAATAACAATACTTAGACCATCTTTATCTGATTCATTACGAACATCTCTAATACCATCAATCTTTTTCTCTATTACTAAGTTAGCAATCTTAATCAAGAGGTCGGAAACATTAACTTGGTAGGGAACTTCGGTGATCTCAATACGATCCTCCTTAATTTCAGTCTTAGCTCTACAAGTAATACCACCCCGACCGGAAAGATAGGCGGCGGTAATAGCTTTTTTATCATAAATAATTCCACCAGTTGGAAAATCAGGACCTTTGATAAAGTCCATTAAATCTTCACCGGTAGCTTTTGGCTTTTCAATCAAATGAATAACTGCATCTGCTACCTCGTCTAGACTGTGAGGAGGAATGTTGGTAGCCATACCAACAGCAATACCCATAGCACCGTTTAATAGAAGGTGAGGTAGTCTAGCTGGCAAACAAACCGGCTCTTTTCGACTGGCATCGTAGTTCTCCTGCCAATCAACAGTTTCTTTTTCAACATCAAACAACAGCTCTTCAGAAACCTTAGCCATCTTACATTCGGTATAACGCATAGCAGCCTGAGAATCACCCTCGATAGAACCCCAGTTGCCCTGTCCATCGATAAGAGGGTAGCGAAGAGAGAACTCTTGAGCCATTCGAGCCATCGCATCATAAATAGAATTATCACCGTGAGGGTGATAGTTTCCTAAAACCTCACCAACGACGTTAGCTGATTTTCTTAACTTGGCACTAGAGCTCAAACCACTACTCCACATAGCCCAGAGGATACGCCTCTGTACGGGTTTAAGACCATCACGTACATCGGGTAATGCTCGAGAAACGATAACTGACATCGCGTAATCTAAATAAGACTCACGTAATTCGTCAGTAATCTCTACCTCTTCAATCTCTGCTTTTTTTATTTCTTTTTCTTTTTTCTTAGCCATATTATGGTAGCTGTCTGTTAGGTAATGGTTTTATCTCCTGATAAATGAAATTGTGATCTTCTTTATTAATTAAAAACTTATTTTGAGACTTAGCTTTATCACTAAAATACACATAACTATTAGCTAACCCCGTTGCTGTCTTACCACTTACTACTGATGCGCCGGTAGAAAATATTTTAAAAAATCCGGGCTTCTTATTATTCATAGAGTTAGCTGCGATTGCACTGGTAGTAGTGAAGTTAAGATACACCGCCCAGAGACCGATGACAATAACTGAGCTTACACTTGATAGAATAATCAACCACTTTCTCTTTGTGCCTTCATCAGACTCTTGGATTCTATAGATAAAACCTTTTATACCTTTATTCATTTCAATTGAATGAGTTGTAGTTCTTGATTAACTAAATCTTTCTTTTTTAAAGTGACTTTATCTTGCTTACTAGACTTCAAGCCCAACTCCTTTCCAATCTCTTCAGCCTCACCGCTAATCACAATCACTATCTTTGGCTCCATCTGCCTGATGATCTTAGCTTTTTCACTATTACCATCAACAAATAGGATGTCGATGCCAGCTAACTCCTCAGAACTATGTTCGCCTAAAAATCCAAGGGAGATATTTTCAGCCTTAAGACGATAAATGAAAGGGTGAAAGCCAACAATCTCGACTCCCTGAATTTCATACTCGCCTGGACCCTTAATCAAGTGATTGGCAGTTACTTTAGTTTCATTAGAAGTCGTTTTAATGAAGATATCTGCCTTAACACGAGCGGGAACCTTATCCTTGTATGGTTCTATTATAATTGTAGTTCCAGAGGTTTGAATTTTAACTCCTCCTTCACCAAGAGAGTTGATAATCATAATTAATTTATGCTTCATTCTAGCACTTTTTGTGATGTAAAACAAGTTGCTTTTTTCATTAGTTTGTTCTATTATATATAGGCTCTCACTTCGAGAGCTTGCAGTACCTTATAGAAGAAAGGATTCATGAATGTCAGAACGGGAATCGCCATCACCAGAAGAAATCCGGAGGATTTGTTCTGAAATCAGGGCTAAATGGAGCCCAACTAAAAAGAAGCAACGGAATCAGTTTCCTGACTCAGAACCATGGGAACCTCCTGTTATTTCAATATCCCTTTCGTACAATAGAAAAAATGGAAAGTTGTTGGAAGAGGTTTAAGGCAAACTTGAATTGAAACCAAAAAGACCTGGAAACGGGTCTTTATTTTATCATTTAAACAAAAGCTTGCTTTTTTTAAATAAAACCACTATAGTTTTGATATATTTTCTGATTATTATGTCAATTAATATTTCTAAAAAGGCCAGGTCTCCGCTGGCTAATATTTTAAAGAATGATCCAACAGCTGTTGCTGTCTTGAAACAGAATGAGTTGGTAGAGGCTACTTATATTGGCAAGACCAATAAAGCGGCTTTTTTTGATCTTGGTCGTCGAGGTACTGGAATCATTTATGGTCTAGAGCTTATTAATGCTCAAGGCACTATTAAAGAACTTGCTCAAGGTGGCACTACCTTGGCTAAAGTTGTTGAGGTAGAAAATGATGAAGGTTACGCTGAGCTATCTCTTAAAGAAACTCACAAGCAAAAAGCTTGGGAGGAGATGAAGGAGTTAAAGGACAGCGAGGAAACTATCGAGATAAAGATGAACTTAGCAAACTCTGGTGGTTTGGTAGGTGATATTAATAATCTAAAGGCCTTTTTACCTGTTTCTCAATTAAGTCCTGAGAACTATCCTCAAGTTAGCGAGGGTGATCGGTCAAAAATACAAGAAGAATTAGAAAAGCTTGTTGGTGAAACTTTGAAAGTCAAAGTTATCGATGTTAATTCTCGTGCCAACAAGTTGATCATTTCTGAAAAAGCCTTAACAACAGAAAATATAAAAGCGAAGTTAGTTAACTATAAAGAAGGGGATGTCATTGATGGTATTATTACCGGTGTAGCTGACTTCGGAGTTTTCATGAAGTTTGCTAATGATCCAGACATTGAAGGGTTGATCCATATTTCTGAGCTTGATCATCGTTTAATTGAAAATCCAAAAGAGATTATCAAGATTAATGATGTGGTAAAGGCAAAGATTGTTGAGATTAAAGATGGTCGCGTCTCTCTTTCTCTTAAGGCTTTGAAAGAAAATCCTTGGGATGAAGTGGAGAAGAACTATAAAGCTGGCCAGGATATAAGTGGTAAAGTTAATCGCTTCAATCCTTTTGGTGCTTTTATTAGCTTAGATCAAGATATTCAGGGACTTATCCATGTTTCTGAGTTTGGTAGTGTTGAAGAAATGAAAAATCAATTAAAAGTCGACGAAGAATATAATTTTACTATTGAATTAATAAAACCTGAGGAGAAAAGAATTTTTCTTAAATTAAAAAAATAAAAATATGCTTACACCACGTAAAAAGAAAAATATTATAAAAGAACATGGTACTCATGAAACTGATACTGGTTCAGCTAAGATTCAAATTAGCTTATTAACTAAACAAATTGAGGAATTAGTATCTCATTTAAAAAAACACCCTAAAGATGTTCACTCTCGTCGAGGCTTATTAAAAATGGTTGGTAAGCGTCGTCGCTTACTCCGCTATCTAGCAAGGACTGATAGCAAAGCCCATGGTTCTTTAGTAAAGAAGTTAGGTTTATAAACCATGATTAGAAATAAAGAGCAGCGAGTTGGTATTTTCATTGATATTCAAAACTTATACCACTCGTCTAAAAACCTCTTTCAAGCTCGAGTTAACTACAAAGAGTTAATGAAGGAGTTAATTGCTGGCCGAAAATTGATTCGTGCCATTGGTTATGTAGTTAAGACAGAAAGTACTGCTGGAGAATCTTCTTTCTTTGATGCTTTAGAAAAAAGCGGTATCGAATTAAGAATGAAAGATATTCAAATCTTTCCCGGTGGTATGAAGAAAGCTGATTGGGATGTTGGAATGGCTGTCGATGCCGTCCGAATGGCTGATTCTCTAGATGTCATCGTTTTAGTAACTGGTGATGGAGACTTTGTTCCCTTAGTTGACTATCTCAAGTGGGGATTAGGTAAAGGAGTTGAGGTGGCTGCCTTTGGTAGAAGCGCCTCTGGTCGTTTGAAAGAAGTAGCTGAAGAATTTATTGATTTAGACAACAATCCAAAAGTGATTTTAAAAAAGAAACTCGGTAAGATAAATAAAGCTAGAACAAGAAAAAAAGATGAATCTAAATAGAAAAGAATTTTCTACTGACGTAGCAGGGAAGCCTCTAACTTTTGAGGTTTCTCGACTAGCTGAACAAGCAAATGCAGCAGTGATTGGTAAGTATGGCGGAACCACTGTTTTAGTAACAGCGGTAATGAGTAATCGAGATAAAGATATCAACTACATGCCATTAATCGTTGATTATGAAGAGAAGTTTTATGCTACCGGTAAGATTCTTGGTAGTCGCTACATGCGTAGAGAAGGAAGATCTTCTGATGAAGCTACTTTGACTGGCCGAATGATTGATAGAACTATTCGTCCTTTGTTTGATAATAACATTCGTCGAGATATGCAGATTATTGTCACCATCCTATCCTTTGATGGAGAGAATGATCCGGACTTTGTAGCACTAGCTACTACCTCCGTGGCTTTAGCTATCTCAGACATTCCTTGGAAAGGTCCTATTGGTGGGATTCGTGTAGCTAAGATTGGTGATAAATATGTGGCTAACCCAACCATCTCACAACTAGCTGAAGGATTTGATCTAGAGTGTGTTGTGACTGGCCCTAAAAACACCATCAACATGATTGAGTTAGAAGGGAAGCAAGTTCAAGAAGATGAAATTCAAAAAGCTTTTGATCTAGGTCAGAAAGAAATCAATAAATTAATTAAATTCCAGGAAAGCGTAGTTAAAGAGATTGGTAAAGAAAAGGCTGATGTTGAAATAAGCCAACCTGATCCTGAGCTAGTTAAAAAAGTAGAGAGCTTTCTAGAAGGTAAGCTAGAAAAAGCTATGTACGTAGCTGATAAAGACAAAAGTAAAGATAATTTGTCTGTTCTTCATAAAGAAATGACCGACATGTTAAAAGATGATGATCATGAAGAAAAGGACGTTGCTTTTGCTGGTAATATTTTTGAAGAGGCTTTGAATAATCTCTTTCATAAAAATATTGTTGAAAATGACAAACGACCTGACGGTAGAAAAATTGATGAGGTAAGGGATCTATACTCTGAAGTTGGATTATTTGAGAGACATCATGGTTCGGCCTTGTTTGCTCGAGGCAGCACTCAATCATTAGGAGTCACTACTCTAGCAGCACCAAGTGAATCTCAACAAATTGATAGCATGGAATTTCAAGGTAAAAAGCACTTCTTCCTTCACTACAACTTTCCACCTTACTCCACTGGTGAAACCGGTTGGATGCGTGGCCCTGGAAGAAGAGAGATTGGTCATGGTGCTTTAGCAGAGAAAGCTTTGAAGAATATTATTCCTGATCAGTCAGAATTTCCTTACACTATTCGATTAGTGTCAGAAATTCTTTCTTCTAATGGATCTTCCTCAATGGCTTCTGTGTGTGCATCATCCATGTCCTTAATGGATGCTGGAGTACCAATCAAAAACCAAGTAGCTGGTATTGCGATGGGATTAGCTATTAATGAAAAGGGTGCTTATAAGGTTTTAACTGATATTCAAGGACCGGAAGATCATCATGGTGGCATGGACTTTAAGGTAGCTGGTACTAAAGATGGTGTAACCGCTGTTCAATTAGATGTAAAAGTTGATGGTATAACTTCTGAAATCATTAAAGACACTCTTGAACAAGCTAAGAAAGCGCGTCTTCATATATTAGATGCTCTAAACAAAGCTATTAAAGAGCCTCGTAAAGAAATCTCTAAATATGCACCAACTATTACTATCACTAAAATAGATCCTGATAAAATCGGTGCTGTTGTTGGCTCTGGAGGAAAGATGATTAATAAAATTGTTGAAGATACTGGAGTTACTAGTATTGATATTGACCAAAGTGGTGAGATTTATATAACCGCTGACACTGCTGAAGCAGCAGAGGAGGCTAAGAAGATCGTTGAGGATATAACTCATGACTATAAAGTGGGGGAGATTGTTGAAGGAAAGATCGTTAAGATCCTAGAATTTGGAGCAATCGTTGAATTTGGCTATAACTCTGATGGAATGATTCATGTTTCTGAGTTAAAAGACGGCTTTGTTAAGAAAGTAGAGGACGTTGTTAAAGAAGGTGAGTCTGTAAGAGCTAAAATTATTAAAACAGAACGCGGTAAGATCAGTCTTTCTCTTAAGGGGGTATAATAATATCCACATTGACTAGTTGTTTATTGTGTTACAATAAACAACATGAATGGAGAACAACAAAAGAATCCTTTACAGGATTCTTCACAAGGTGGTCCGCCTCCACCACCTCAACCCGAGATAAAAATGAGGTCTTTAGAGTCTGATATAAAATCAGTCGAAGAAACTGGTGGTGGAATGCCTGAACCAGAGATTATCCAGCCTTCTGAGATAGATGACGTAGGTGGTCCTATCACTCCTCCAGAAACGACTTCCCCTAATGAACTTTCTGCACCTGGTGTTGTAGAGGTAGAGACCAAGGGAGGCGCTCGACGCTGGTTGATTTGGTTGTTAGTAATCGCTCTAGTAATTGGTGTAACTTTTCTTGGTTATAAGTATGCTGGACCACTTCTATTTCCTGAAGAAACCGCTACTGAAGAGCCAGTCACTGAAACAACTCCCGAAGAGCCAGTTGTACCGGCTGCAACTCATGTTTCAGCTCTAGGCAACTCAACTGATAACATCACTCCACTTAGTATTAATGATTATAGCTTAGTAGCTATTTTGACCGCCTTACAAAATGAAGGTAGTAATATTCTGGCTAATAATGCGGGTGAAGGATTGAGAGAGGTAACTTTCTCTGTTGCTGGCAACTTAGCTACCAGCCATGACTTTTTAACTACTGTATTACCAGAACTCAAAGACTCTGATGCTGGTAACATGATTAAAGATTCTTTTGAAAAAGACTTCACTAGTTTTCTTTACTACAACACCTCAAAGATAGGTTATGGAACATGGCCTGGTTATATAGTAAAACTAAAGAATCCAGAATCTATTGATTATGACTACGCTAGTATGAAAAAGATCTTGGAAGAGATAGAGGGAGCTTCCATTAAGAATGTTTTCCTTACTCCTCCAGTTACTGATCCTAGCGCCTTTAAGACTGGTCCAATAGGAGATGACAATACTAGTCGTTATGCTTCTTTTGGTAGTGGGACGATAGCTTCTTTCAACTATGGGCTGATTGGTGACTATCTGGTAATATCTACTACTTACAAAGGATTATTACAGGCAACTGAGTTGATAAATAAATAGTTTAGTTCATATAAAAAAAGACGCTTTATCTTAAGCGTCTTTTTTCTTTTCTTTCTTCTCTTCTTTTTCTTGGGTTGGATCTTCCCATGTAGCATACTCACACTCGGGATATTTAGAACAACCCCAGAATTTTCTCTTACCTTTTCTAGTGAAGCGCATAATAACATCACCCTCCTTACAGTCTGGACACTTTAATCCTGTTGATTGGGGTCCTGAGTCATCTCCTTCAACCTTCTTAGTATTTTTACAATCAGGAAAACCTGAGCAGGCCATGAACTTGCCGTAACGACCGGCCCGGATAATCATTGGTTTACTACACTTGTCACAGACCTCGTCAGTTTTTTCTGGTTCTGGTTTTTCGCTTTTCACTTCGTCGTATTTAATTTCTAAATTTTTAATAAAGGGCTCGTAGAAAGTAGCAATAATTTTATGCCAATCCTTTTTACCCTCGGCGACATCATCTAAGTTATCTTCCATAGTAGCAGTAAAACTAATATCTACAATACGAGGGAAGTGATTAACTAACATTTTATTAACTACCTCTCCTATTTGAGTAGGTGTAAATCGGCGATTTTCTTTCTCAACATAATTACGTTCTTGAATGACAGAAATGATTGGTGCGTAAGTTGAAGGCCTTCCAATACCATGTTCTTCCAGAGTTTTCACTAAGCTAGCCTCATTATATCGAGGTGGTGGTTCGGTAAAGTGTTGGTCGGCATCAATCTTTTTAAGAGCTGGCTTATCTTTTTCCTTAAGAATTGGTAGGTCTTTTTCTTCAAACTTTTGTGGCCAAACTTTTAAGAAACCATCGAACTGCAAAGTACTGCCTGTGGTTCTGAAGCCATATTTACCAGCCTCAATCTCAATAGTAGTACTGGCAAAAATAGCTTGCGGCATTTGAGAGCCAGTAAACCTTTGCCAAATTAATTGATAGACTTTCTTTTCATCACCACTCAACTTAATTGATTCTGGGTCTTTAGTGATATTAGTTGGTCGTATTGCTTCATGAGCCTCTTGAGCAGACTTAGCCTTAGTTTTAAAAACACGAGGTGCTTGTGTAGAATACTCTTTACCAAATTTTTCTAACAAGTACTGTTTGGCAGCGGTTGTTGATTCTTGAGAAAGATTAACTGAGTCAGTACGCATATATGTGATATGACCCTTTTCATAAAGCTTTTGTGCTACAAACATAGTTTTCTTAGCAGTGAAGCCAAGACGACTAGAGGCCGCTCGTTGAAGAGTACTGGTAATAAAAGGAGGGGATGGATTTCTTTTGGTCTCCTTACTTTCAACCTTAGTAATAATAAAATCTTCTTTTTCTAATTCTTTTTTAATTTTATCAGCATTCTTACTATCTTTAACTCCAAACTTATCAAGAGTTTTACCATCTATCTTAGCTAGACTAGCCTCAAAATCTTTCTCTTTATTTAATAGAGCGATAATAGTCCAGTATTCCTCTGGTTTAAATTTTCTGATTTCCTCCTCACGCTCAACAATTAAGCGTAGAGCTACTGACTGAACACGACCAGCAGAAAGACGTCGAGCTACCTTCTTCCAAAGAAAAGGAGAAAGTTTATATCCTACGATTCTATCTAAAGCTCTGCGAGCCTGTTGGGCATCAACCTTATCAATATCTATCTTACGTGGTTGTGAGAGAGCTTCTTCAATAGCTTTTTTGGTAATCTCATGAAAAACTATTCTCTCTACCTTATTCTCATCAAGACTTAAGGCTTGAGCAAGATGCCAAGCAATAGCTTCTCCCTCCCTGTCTTCATCAGTAGCTAAAATCACACCATCACTTTTTTTGGCTAATTCTTTTAAGTGCTTAACTACCTTCTTAGCTTTAGCAGGCACTAAATATTTGGGTTCGAAGTTGTGCTCAACATCAATACCTAAAGTACTTCTAGGAAGATCACGTATGTGACCAAAAGATGATTCTAATTGATAGTCTTTTCCTAAAAACTTACTTATAGTTTTGGCTTTGGTTGGGCTCTCAACAATAATTAATTTACTCATATTTGAAATATCTGATTACGAAAGTTCAAGTTTTATGTATTTATAATAACTTGTCAATTATTTTATTTAAAATTAATAACATCTAGAACGTCTTGAGCGGAGGTAATAAGGCAGGCTCCTTGCTTGATCAGGCTGTTTGAACCAATGTAGTTAGGATCAGTAATTGAGCCTGGAACAACAAAGACTTCACGATTCTGATCTAAGGCATGTGTCGCAGTATTAAGGGCGCCAGAACGCTCAGGAGCTTCCACAATTATTATACCCTGACAAAGACCGCTGATTAAACGATTGCGCTCGAGAAATTGGTGAGGGGCGATAGCGTGACCGGGCTGATACTCGGATATTAACAAACCATTGTTTTCTATTATTTGATGAGCTAACCCCTTATTCTCAGCAGGATAGACAATATGAAGACCATGACCAAGAATAGCAATCGTCTTAGCAAGACCTTTTAAAGATCCTTCGTGAGCTGCTCTATCAATTCCTGAAGCAAGACCACTAACAACAATAATGTTTTGGCGAGACAGCTCCTTGGCTAACTGATAAGCAATTATCCGTCCAGTTCGAGACGCTTTACGAGTTCCAACAATAGCAATCTTCTTTTTTTGATTGAATAAATCCTTATTACCTTTAAAATACAACCCACCAGGACAAGAGAAAGTCTCTTTTAATAACTGGGGGAAGTTAGGATCTGATTGTTTAAAATAAGCGATCTCGTTTGCTGTCATATAGTGTTATAATAATTTTATGCCAAAAGACTTTAAAAGAGTAATGTCTGTTAGTTTAAGCGTGCTAGCCGTAGTAGTAATTGTTTTATTGGGACTAGTAGCCTTACTCCGGGCTGATATAAATAGAAGGACCGACAAGGTTCTTGAACTAAAAGACAAGGCTGCTCTTCGTTATAAGGCTATTGAGGCTTTGGCCTCGTTACAAAGAGACTCTGAAAAAGCTCGCGTTGAGAGATTGTCTCTGATCACCATCCTACCAATATCAGATAAGTTGATTAATTTTCCTCGTGATATAAGCTCGCTAGCTAAAAAACATAATGTTGAGATAGGATTTTCTTTTGGTGAGGAAATTTCCGGTACAGAAACTGATCCTGGCTATCTTAGTTTTTCAATGACAGCTAACGCCTCCTTTATTAACTGGCTAAACTTTATTAGCAGTATTGAAAGAGGTTCTTATATTGTTAGCTTTGACTCTTTTAACTTGGTCGGCGATGAGAAAAATTTTAAATCAATAATCGATGGGAAAGTTTTTTCACAATAAAAAAGAATTATTATTTTGGTTAATTGGCATTACTATTTTTGTATTGATAATTTTTTATGTCAGTAGCTCCGTTTCCTTTTTAGCCGTTAAGGCTTCTAAGGCTTTTGGGGGAGACTTGTCAAAATCAGAAAAAATTGTTAAATTTAACCTCGATAAAGCTAAGCAACTTAAGCAGTAGTTGTTTAGCTTATTTAATTTAGGGCATGTAGCTCAGTGGTAGAGCGCGTCTCTGATAAAGACGAGGTCGGAAGTTCGATTCTTCCCATGCCCACCATTAAACAGCTTTACAGCGCTGTTTTTTATTTGACATTTAACAAATTTAGTGTACAATAATGTCTAATTGGGTTTCTAGGCTATTTTAGATTTAGCCCCCAAAAAAATTTCAGAACTTTGTTATGGAGAACGTTGTCATGGAGACGACTGAAAAAAAGGAATTAGTGATTGATAGGTTAGATATCCTATCTGAAAAGGCCTTTGCTTTATACAATAAAGCATTGGATGATCTCGGAACTGCTAGACGAGGCTTCTTGCCAATTAACGAGCTGAGACGGCTAGGAAACTGGCTGGCCGGTGGACCAGGATCTCTCCTGGATCCCATCGACTTTATTTATCTCAGTTGCGTTGAAGCCAAAAAGCCTGCCGGAGATTTTTTCAGTAACAGATTGCAAGATCATGTTGCGGATAAAATGCGGTGCAATAAGCACTTGAGACCACATGAGGTGGTTTGTCGAGAGACTGTTTTTAATGAACGGTCTCCCGAAGAAGTGCTGTCTGAGATGGAAGTTACTAAGGAATCTATTGAGCCCAAGCTTTTAGTTAAGCAATTGGATGAAGAGATTCTGGACTTCCTGGTTCATTCTGATGGAGCAATGGAACGGTGTTGTTTCTGTAATGATTCGATGCCTGTGTTTCAACCAGTGGAATCCTTTGTTGTCAAATACGAGGATTTTCTCAACCACAATCTCAAAAAGAGAGGGGTTGAGGATGCTTTGTTCATTTTAACCAATGGACAAAAGGCAACTACTGGATCATTTGTTATCGGTCGAGAACCGAGAAGCAATGGTTGCGGCTATCAATTGGTAGCAAAGCCTTTTCACGGTCATCATTTCTATTTTCACAGAGATGATGAGATGATGATTGGAGAGGTTCGTGATAATCTGACCAAAGGTCATTTGGGTAAAGCTCGTAAAGCGGCTCATGCCCAACAGAGCAATCAGATTATCAGGAATGGTAAAGGTGGGCGATATAAGTTAGAGCCGGCGTTGAGTAGGTCTGGTGCTGCAGCAAAAATTGCTACTGCCAGTCACAAAAAACCTGCGCTAGCTCGTCAAGACGGAGTCAGTCAATCGACGATGGAAAAGGTTTTTCCCTCATCAAAACTGGCTGGTGGTCTTGGACCTGCTAACAAGGGTTAATGCCTAACAATCACTCCACCACCCCCTCAGAGGAAACTCTGGGGGGTTTTTATTACTACCTTTTGGCAAATGGGTTAGCGGCGCCTGTAACTTCAAAGTGAAGGTGGCAACCTGTTGGGCCATGAGTATTACCAGAGCTTCCCATGTGACCAATTTGATCACCTTGAATAAGATATTGACCAACTGAGGTGGTAGCTTTCTGTAAGTGAGCATAACGAGTGGATACGCCATTAGGATGCTCTATAATAACGTAGTTTCCATAACCGCCATTCCAACCTGTTCTCACCTT
>DPNX01000021.1 GCA_003539915.1 Patescibacteria group bacterium
GTCAACGCTATTGCTCTCAATATAACTGGTGAGTTTGTTGACCCTTTTGATGGTCAAAAGGACATTAAAGCTAAGGTTATCAAGACTGTTTGTAAGGCGACCGAACGATTTGGTGAAGATGCCTTACGTTTAATGAGAGCTGTTCGGCTAGCTACCGAATTAGAGTTTGAAATTGAAAAGAAAACAGCCACCGCTCTTAAAAAACAAGCTGGATCATTGGAAATGATTGCTAACGAAAGGATAAAAGATGAGCTGTCTAAGATGATCATGGCTTCTAAAGCAGCTGATGGCATTAGATTGTTGGCTGAAACTAGCTTATTGAAGCATGTAATGCCTGAATTAGAGGAGGGTATTGGCGTTGGTCAGAACAAGCACCATATTTATACGGTTTTTGAGCACAATGTTAAGGCTTTAGAGTACTCAGCAGGTAAGAACTATTCACTCATAGTTAGATTAGCCTCCTTATTACACGATGTAGGTAAGCCTAAGACCAAAAGAGGCGAGGGACCGGACAGTACCTTTTATAATCACGAGGTAGTGGGAGCTAGAATGACTCTAAAAATGCTCGATCGCTTACATTATTCAAAGAAGATTGTTGAAAAGGTTACTCATCTAGTTCGCTCACATCTCTTCTATTATAACGTTGGTGAGGTAACTGAAGCCGGTGTTCGTCGCTTTTTGCGTCGTGTAGGTCCTGAAAACATCCCAGATTTAATAAAGGTTAGAGAAGCAGATCGTATCGGTTCTGGTGTTCCTAAGGCGGTGCCTTATAAAATCCGTCACCTACTCTTCATGATTGAAAAAGTTGAGAAGGACCCTATCGACTCTCGGATGTTGAAGATTGATGGTAGTCATGTGATGAAATTAGGTAAGTTAGAACCTGGGCCAAAGATTGGACAGATCCTAGCAGTGCTATTAGAAGATGTTCTTGAAGACCCAAAGAAAAATAATGAAGAAGACCTTGCTAAGAGAATAAAAGAACTTAACAAATTGCCTGAAAAAGAGCTTCATAAGATGACAGAAAAAGCTAAGAAAAGAAAGAATGAGTTTGAAAGTGGTTTAGAGCAAAAAATCAAGAAAAAATTCTACATTAAATAACTTGTTTTAAAAGACTTTTTATAGAACAGATTCTCTTTAGAATCTGTTTTTGTTTTCCACATTAATAGAAGGACCTTTAGTGATATAATTAAAGCAGTGAAAATAAGTCTTCCAAGAAGACAATTTTATGTTGAATAAGCAGAGATTTAAAAATATTGTTCTCGCTGTTTTTGCAGTATTGTTTTTATTGGTTTTGTATACCAATTTTTCTGATAGACCAAGTATTTTTTCTTTGATCAATGATAGATTTTTAGCTGGCCATTCTTCACCGGGTTGCATTCCTCTTGTTACCGTTAGTCCTGATGGTGGTGATACGGTTACCTCTACTAATTTTGATTTTGTAATGACTTTTGATCCTGGTCATGTGATTTCGGCCTTCTCGCCTGCTCCGCTAGTGACACTAACTGACACAGCTTCTGGATCTTCAGGTGCATACCAGTGTTGGGCAGGTGGTGGAGATGGTGATCCTGTGGCTTTGTATGATGGGAGTAAAGTTACATGTCCATTCGTTAATGTTGCGGATAGTACTTATAGCGTCACTATTGATGATGCGATGATAGGAGAGGGGATCTCAATGGACACTGTTTGTAATATTCCACACACTGGCTTTACAGTCCTCGATGGCGGCGGAGGTGGCGTTGATCCTGATCCCTCGTGTGTAGGTTGTGGTGATACTGGCACCCAACTAGAGGTGTATACCTCCGCTTACCGTTGGTATGATAATTCAGACAGAGATGAAAATAAGGATGAAGTGGGTGGTAGCTATGGAAAGACCAACGAGCCTTTTAGCTGTGCTTATCCAGGCATTCCTGTTCAGCTTAGGATCTTAAACCATATCGAAGCAGGGAAATTAGAGCAAGGTGGCATGAACCCTTGGACTAAAAAAGTTGAAAGATACAAGCTTAAATATGCTAAGAAAGAAACAAAAGACGAGAGATGTGACAAGGTGGATGGTTTTCGTTGGAAGGATGTTGGTCTAGCGTCCAATCCTGTTCAAGAAATTAATTATTGGGATAATTCGCATGAACCTGATGGCATTCCACTAGCTGAGGCTTGGGAGGGTGGTAAAAGAGTTGATCCCGAACATCCAATTTCTAATTCACATAGACGAATATCACAAGAATACATAGACACAGGTGAGGGTGGCGATGAATTCTTCACCAATAAAAAAGGAGCTTGTAATCAGGGCGATGATTGTATGTGGAGTTTTGCCTTGGCTGTTAATAAGAATGTCACAGAAAAATCCTATTATTGTCTAAAAGAAATGAGAAATTATGAGATAGATGGTGATAGTTCTGAAGAGCCTCTCGATTATTATTACCACCTTCAAGAATCGCCAGAATCGCCAGAATCCTATCCCGAACTATCCACTTGTTCATCCAAGAAAGATCTCCAAAAGACAGTTTCTTTACCGCTAACAGAAACTGAAGAGGATGGAGTTAAGAAAGAGATTAGAGAACTGGGTAATCTGGTTGGTGACATTCTAGATGAAGACTCTTCTAAGGTGTATACAATGGGCAGGCTAAATTCTGTCGCTGCAGCTCCTGCTAACTCGAGTATGGGTCTCGGTATTCCTCCAACAGATAAGCAATCGGGCACTTCTTGGAATTATGTATACACCGATAAAGTTTTCACCGTAGATGGAGCTAGTTTGGGAGAAGATTTATTTGTGCCAGGAAACGCTACATTCGGAACCGCTACTATTAAAATAAATCCAGAGGAAGACACTATTTCATTTGGTAATAATGATCCAGGTATAATCTTTGGTAATGGTAATGATGGTCAGACCTTTACATTCTATGACGCTGCAAATGCTGATGATAAGGAGGGCCAGAACTCATTAATAAAAATTATAGATACTGGCTCAACTGCTAATCTAGATATCAGTGGTGGTTTAATTGTTAACTCTGGAGGCACAAGTGAAAAAATGATTGTTAATAATAAAAATGGAAGAGCAGTTTTTTCAATTATTACCGATCAAAACCTTCTTGGCATGGGTGGAAAGATTGGTTTTGGTACAGATAATCCAACTACCGCTATCGAGGCAGTTTCTAATGGTGGTCTTGCGCCAACTTTTAGCAGCTACAACAATAACTGGTGGGTGGCTCCCGGCTACATCCTCAGAAAATCATTGGGTACCGAGGCTAATCCAATAGGGGTGACTGGTAAGACTGATGGTGCAGGTAGGCAACCAGAAGTACCAGGAAGATTTATGTTCCAAGTTAATGATAGGCCTGCTGGTGAGGCTGCTAGTTGGGTAGATGTGGCTATGGTTACTTCTCAGTTAGATGGAGAGGTTGATAATGATCTCAATAATCGAATAGTTCCAGGCTCTCTCTCATTCTGGGTAAGGTCAAATAAACCTGCTTCAAGTACTCAGGCTATGGAGCTAGCATTATATATTAATAATCAGGGTAATCTTGGTATTGGAAGTTGGATCCCTACAGTCCGCCTAGAAGTTGCTCAAAAAGATAAAGAGCCTCAGATAAACCTCACTAGAGGTGATTCAGATCGCACCACAAGCATAAGTGAGAATGATGTTATCGGTACCTTGGCCTTTAGGGGAGATGACAAGGATATTGTTGAAGAGGCTGATAAGCTGGGAGAGAAAACAATTGTGGCTAAAATATCAAGCATGGCTGAAGCTAACTTTGGCGAGAGTGAATCTCCCGGTGCGTTAATTTTCTCCACTGGCAACCCTGCTGCTGGCAAGTCTGTAACGGAAAGATTTAGAATTGATAGCGGCGGACATATAACCATTAAGCCAACTGATCCAGATAACATGGAAGCGGGTTACGTTTTAACTGCTATTAATGGGGATGGTAAGGCTGAATGGAAGGAGGCTGGTGGCGTGGGGCAAGGCAGCAGTTTTTGGTCAAGAAATGATGAAATATCATCAGAGGAATATATCTTTCCTAAAATGACAACTGACAAGATTAGCATTGGCACAAGCACACCTGCTACTTACACCCTAGATGTTGTAGGGGATATTAATATTAGAGATGATGGAGATGATCATAAAAACTATCTATTAAATGGAGAACTCTTAGATGTCGTTGATGGATTAACAACCGTTCAAGAACCTCCAGCATCAAGTGGTATCTCAGCAGGAGAGATAGAATTATTTAAAATTAAAGCTACTGCGAACACCAGTAATGACGTAGAGGTTGGTGGAGCTGAGTTCAACCTCACTCTTAGTAATCTAACCCTTGAACCAAACTCTATTGTTGTCAGGTATGATGGAGCTGATTTAATATTGTCAGCTAACGAGATTGCTGCATCTGGCGGCTCAGGAAAGTTTGTATTTAAAAGTCCAATAGTAATTAGTGGTGATGAGAGTAAAACTTTTTGGGTATACGCTAATGTTCAGTCTCACCAAGCAAATGCTAGTATGGTTCGCAGTCTTAAAGGAGTAAATGGTAGAGGGGTGACTCAATGGATTAATACTGCTGAAGGAATTAGTTATGCTAAAGGAAAAGTTGGTTTAGGAGTTTTTGATCCATCTTACGCCTTAGATGTTTTAGGCGATATTAATGTTTCTGGCGAGTTTTTGGTTAATGGGGAGGCTTTCAGTGGTGGAGGTGACGATGACTGGGTTATTGATGGCGATAATATTTATCGAGGAAGTGGTTATGTTGGAGTTGGTACTACCTCTCCTATATCTCAACTATCTCTAGCTACCAGCACTGCTGTTTCAGGAGGTATTACTTTTGGCTCCGACACCAATTTCTATCGTTCAGATGCTAAAACATTAAAAACTGATGGAAAATTAATTGTTGATAGTCTTCAAATTGGCGATTCAACAGTTAATTTTGGTTCTGACTTCCTTGAATTCGATACCAACCCTTCAGAAATTCGTTATAACACCAAATTAAGTTTTAAAAATACAGCTGAAGAAGGAAAAACTCCTGTCACTTTGGATGGTAATAACATTACTCTTAATGAGCTTAAGGATTGTAGCGTTCTTGAAACGGATGGTGATGGGAAAGTATTTTGTGGCGAGGCTGCTGGAGGCTTCACGTCCTTCAATTTAGCTGGTGATTCAGGAGATGAGCAAGAAATCACAGATGGCAATAAATTGACTATCGTAGGGGGTATAGGAATAGACACTAAAGCTGAGGATGCTGACAAATTAACTATCAGTATAGAAGACAATTCCATCGACTTCACTCATCTCAAAGACACCTTAGCTCTCGATGCTGATACAATCATCAATCTTTCAAATAAAAAGCTAACCATCGAAGGAAGCAATTCTGTTAAAAGTGAATTTCTTGCTAGCGGAGACGTTAAGTTAGGCAAAGATCTAGAAGTTACTGGGCAAATCACAATCAAAGGAGGTGCTCCAG
>DPNX01000018.1 GCA_003539915.1 Patescibacteria group bacterium
TGACCCTACCTTGTAATATCACATTCGCTAAATAAACAACTCAAAACAACAGCCCTTCGGGGCTGTTTTGTTATTATCTTTCCCCTGCCATATAATTAATCCATGTCTATCTTCTACACCGGCCAAGGCGATACTGGGGAAAGCAATTTAGGAGGTAATAAGAAGGTTGATAAATCCTGTATTGAGATTGAAACTCTTAACGTTCTCGATGAATTAAATAGTTTGATTGGTCTTGTTAAAACTCAAGCTCTTCCCGACTTTATTAAAGAAATGCTTGATAGTATTCAAGAAGATCTTTTCATTATTCAAGCTCATATTGGCTCTTTAATGTTTGAAACTAAATCCTCCTCTCCTAACTTTCTTCCTGATAAAGTTAATAAACTAGAAGAATGGTCTGATTATTTTGAAAAGAAAGTTCAGCCTGCTCGTGGTTTTGTCATTCCTGGTGCCACTGGTCCTTCAGCTTGGCTCCATTGGTTAAGAGCTGTTTCTCGTCGCACCGAATTATCAATAGTTCACCTCAACAAAACAACTAACGGCAAGCTATCACCTGCCATTCTTGCCTATCATAATCGCCTCTCCAGCGTCTTTTATGCCATGGCTAGGTACTTAGTCAAAGAAGCTGGAAAAGAGGAAAAGAATCCTCAATATAAGTAAAGTTTGGTATAATAAAATATATGGATTTTAACACCTTGCTCTCCGCCCCTGCTATGGATGGGGATACTGTAATTAGACTACTTCCCCTTCTCGTTTGGAGTATGGTCTGGAAAGGCATTGGTATGTGGCAAGCAGCCAAGAAAAGACATTTAAAATGGTTTATCGCCATCCTGGTCCTTAATACCGCTGGCATTCTTCCTATTGTATATACTCAGTTTTTTGCAAAAAAGGTCGGTAAAAAGAAAAAATAAATTGTTATGTTAAAAGAAAAAGCTTGGGCTAACGCGTTAGCTGTCACCACCGGTGTTGTTTACATTGCCTTTTATGTCATCGATATGGTTGCAGCTGAAATGTTTGCCTTTATCTTTAACGCTAATGCCTTCGGAGCTGATATCGCCTCCCTTGTTCCTGAAATGAGCTTTGGTAGCTTCGTCGGTATTTTAGTCACTGTAGTTATCACCGCTTGGATCATGGGCTACATCTGGGCCAAAGTATACAACAAATTTGCTAAGTAACTATGATTGATAAAAAAGCCTTTGCGCTCTCAGCAGCGATTGTATTTTCATTCGCTTTCTCTCTTCATCTTCTTCGTGTTATTTATAACTGGGAGTTGATTATTGGTGGCGTTGCTCTACCAATGTGGGTTAGTTGGATGGGTGTCATTATTGCCGGCTTCCTCCTTATTCAAGGATTTAAGCTTAGTAAGAAGTGAAAGATATATTTGCTGTATATAAACCTAAAGGACCGACCTCTAATCAGATCTTAACCAAAATCAGGAAAAGAACTGGCATCAAGAAGGTTGGTCATGCAGGAACTCTCGACCCTCTTGCTCAGGGTATTTTAGTAGTGGGAGTGGGTCGTGCCGCTACCAAGCAGCTAGGAACTATCGTTGCTAAAGAGAAAGAGTATCTAGCCACCATTCGCTTAGGCTACACCAGCACTACCGACGACAACGAGGGTCAGAAAGAAAAGATCCAAGATATAACCAAACCGCTATTGGTTCATGTAAAAAATACTCTCAAGCAATTTAAGGGTGAGATCGATCAAGTTCCACCAATATACAGCGCTATCAAGATCAAAGGCCAAGAAGCATACAAGTTAGCTCGCAAAGGCAAAGAGGTGAAGATGAAATCTCGCAAAGCTTTAATAAAGAAGATCTCTCTTATTAGCTACAAATATCCATATTTAAAGATTGAGGTTGTAACTGGCCCTGGAGTCTATATCCGCTCTTTGGCTCGTGATATTGGTCAGGTTCTCGGTACTGGTGGTTATCTCAGTAGCCTAGAAAGGACCCGTGTGGGACGGTTTACTAAAAACAAAGCCCTCAAACTTAATCAGATTAAAAAAGCTCTTTAACTTCCTCCTCAATTGGTTTATAATATCACTACTTAAATCAACCCCTATTGTTATTTTGAATAAACAAGGAGGAACTCTAATCATTGGTGCTGGTCCAGCCGGCCTCGCTGCTGCTAGTGAGCTAGCTAAAGCCAAAAAAGAACTGGTTGTTATTGAAAAAGCTGACCAGGTTGGTGGCCTATCTAAAACTTATACTTTTCAGGAAGGGGAGTTTATTTTTAGGACCGACAACGGCCCTCATCGTTTTTTCTCCCAAAATCCCTATCTTTATCAATTTCTCTCCACACTACTCCAAGAACAATGGTTAGAAGTTAATCGTCAAACTCGCCAGTATATTGATGGCAAGTTCTACGACTACCCTGTTCGTCCCCTTCAGGCTTTAGCCAATATTGGCCCTGCTAAAGCTCTTAGCTTCATCTATCAATACGTTACTGCTCAAATTCAATACAAACTCCTCCGTAAGCCTATCAAGAACTTTGAGGATTATATCATCGCTCATTTTGGTAAGGGATTAGGCCGTTTCAATATGATCAACTATACCGAAAAGATCTGGGGGGTACCTGCCAGCACTATTCACGCCGACTGGGCCAAGCAAAGAATCAAGGGTCTAAGCATTGGTTTATTAATCAAAGCCACGCTCAAAGGCTTCCTTCAACCACTCAAAACCAGACAAGTGAGAAGCTTGGTAGATGTCTTTTATTATCCAGAATATGGCACTGGTCTCATCTACGAAAAAATAAAAAGTCAGTTGATTGATCAAGGTCATCAAATCTATACCAACTCCCATCCCACAGCCATTCATCATGACAGCAAAAGAATCACTAAAGTGATGGTTAACAATAGTGGTGTAGAGGAGGTCTATGAACCTGATCAATTGATTGAATCTATTCCTATCGAAAGCTTTCTCAAACTACTCACTCCTGCTCCACCCATCGAAGTTCAAGAAGCTGCCAGCAAAGTTAAGTATCGTGATCAGGTCTATTTATTTATAACTCTTGACCGAGATCAAGTTACCCGTGATCAATGGATATACTTTCCTGAAACCAAGATTCCTTTTGGTCGTATTAGTGAGATGAAAAACTTCAGTCAGAAGATGAGTCCCTTGGGCAAGACCTCTCTGTTTGTTGAGTTCTTTTGCTTCAAGGATGATGAGATCTGGAACAAGTCTAAAGAAGAATTACTAGAACTCACCATGAAATACCTCGAGCCCTGGAAATTCTGTCAGCGATCTGAGGTATTGGGCTGTCACTTAATTAAACAAGAGAAGGTTTATCCCATCTACGACACTAACTATCAAGACTACCTATCAATTATCAAAAACTACCTTAACCAATTTTCCAATCTATACTATATTGGTCGCCCTGGTCGCTTTCGCTATACTAATCAAGATCACTCATTAGAAATGGGCATGTTAGCCGCCAGAAGCATTATCGACAACCAGCGATATAATATAGAGGATGTGGGTAAGGAACAAGAATATTATGAACGAGGAATCTGGAAGAAATAATCTAACATTATTCTATTATTACGTTATCTTTGCGGGTATTGCCACCTTGGTTGATTTATCACTCCTCTACTCCCTCACCGAGTTTGGTAATGTATGGTATTTTCACTCCGCTATTATTGGTTATTCTGCTGGCATGATAGTTAACTACGTACTCAACAAGTATTTCAATTTCAAAAACTACAGTAAAAGAATAATCTCTCAATTTGGTATCTTTACTGCCGTAGCAATGGTGGGACTAGGTCTCAACCAGCTTATCATCTACCTCCTAGTGGAGTTTGCTGATGCCTGGTACATGGCTGCCAAGATAATTGCTATCGGCATCGTGATGTTCTGGAGCTTTTTTGGTCACAAACAATTAACTTTCAAGCATGAGTAAACCCGACTTTATTGGCATCGGAGCTATGAAAGCTGGTACCACCTGGCTCTATCAATGCCTCTCAGAACACCCAGAAATATTTTTAATAGAAAAAGAGTTCAATTTCTTTAGCAACAAAAAGAAATGGCTTGAGGGTTTTGATTGGTACGAAAAACAACTAGAAAATTCAAAAAAGGTAACTGGTGAGTTCTCGGTCGTTTACCTACCCAATCCTCACGCCCACCTCAGAATCCACAATCGTTATCCTAATACCAAATTGATAGTATGTTTGCGCAATCCAGCTGATCGAACTTTTTCACACTACCTTCATGGCACCAAGTCCGGTTTTATTAATAAATTAATCTCTTTTAGTGAGGCTGTGAAACAATTTCCCCATCTCACCCAAACATCCTGCTACTCAACCTTCATTAAAAAATATCTCAAATACTTCTCCCCTCAACAAATGTTATTCCTCATCTATGAGGACTCTCTTAAAGACCCTCTTCAATATGTGCAATCAGTTTATCGTTTCCTAGAAGTTGATGACCAGTTTGTTCCACCTAGTCTTGAAAAGAACATTTTTCCCAGTTACAAACCACGTTTCAATCTATTGGAAAAGATTATTTATCGTAGGGCTTTGGTACGTTTTGCTAAAAAAACCTGGCTAGGCAAAAAGATGGGGCGTGTAACTAGCCAACTATTATTTAATTTCAATAAAGAACAAGTTAGTCTCTCAGATGCTGATAGAGATAAAATGGAAAAATATTTTTATTCAGAAATTAAAGAATTAGAAAGCTTAATTGGTCGCCCCCTAACACAATGGCTACGATATGAATAAACTGGACTTCGTTGGTATAGGGGCTATGAAAGCTGGTACCACCTGGCTCTATCAATGCCTCTCAGAACACCCAGAAAT
>DPNX01000044.1 GCA_003539915.1 Patescibacteria group bacterium
CCTGGAGAAGGTGGCCAGTTAGGCTACTCACTCAACCAAGTTGTTTATCGTGGTTTTGATAATTCAGATGAAGCTAGTCCTGGATCACCTCTAGCTAATCAAAATAACGCTTTTGAGCTTCCTGCTCAAAACGACCCTTTTCGTATAGGAGTTCTAGTTTATGTTAATGAAAAAAAGATACTTGAGAGCAACAAGGCAACTCTCAAGCTTCAAGTAGCTGAAAGAGTTGGTACTTGTGATACCGGCTTTGAAGGAGAGCTTTATCGTAATGTTACATCAAATCCAGATACACCCTCCTCAATCGCCACCCCTATTAGATTTTATGACGACGCCCCTGGAGACAAGACTATTATTACCAGAAATGGTGACTTAACTTATGGTAGTTATCCCATGGTTTATCAAATATATTCCGAATCCAATAACTTTTCTAATCCATTTGACGTACCAATCAATCACGTAGCTCTTTGGAACTTCTCCCTTGTTAATGACTCCGCCTCAGAAGATAACGCCTATTGTTTCCGACTTACCTACGCCGACCAATATGATATTCGATTAGATAAATATCGTACCATCGTTGAAACCTATGGCTCCAATACCCAGCCTTCTGTTCTCGAAGGAGAAGGCGTGATTGAAGAAGCTGCTGATAGTGATGAAGATCCTATCCTCGCCTTACTTCGCCGAATAGCTGCTACACCAACAGAAACTATCAGAGAAAATGGCCTTGCTTCCCTTTCTATATACGTTAAAAATGTCGCTTACGGCATCCTCACTCTTCAGAAAGAAGATCGTCTCACTCTCCACAAACCACTCGCCCTCTCTGCCCTTAAACAAGTTCTTAAGTCTCTAATTCAAGAAGCTATCGAACTTATCATCCTTCGTATCAAAGAACTACAGCTAATATCTAGCGAACCAATGCAACTAGATCTCGTTGAAAACGATTTGAGAGAAGATAATCTAGCTAACATCTCCGAAAGCTTTGGTGACTCTATTCCTGAAATGAGCGGTATTATAGATAAAATGAAAAGTCTGCACTGGATCTTCAAGGCATTCCTCTCTGATTAACAGGTCAGTGATCTACACAACACCTACTCTTTCATCAAAAAACAGCTCCTAGAGCTGTTTTTCTTTCTATCTCATAGTTTGCTACTAAATGTCACAAAGTCCAGCCACACAAGCTAAAGTCTTAGCTCCCTCAGTCTCATCCTCTTTCTCATATAGGAGGATCTGGGAAAAGTCTATCTTAGGAAACTTACCCACCCTTTCCTCGTACTCTTCCTTGGTAATTGACTCATAAGGAGCAAGGGTATAAACATGATCATTTCTTGGTAAGAAAGATAGGCCGCCAGTAATGTCCCAATTATCATAAACCCAATTAGCCGTCTTGATCCATTCATCATTAGCAACCGACACGGTCACTGATGGATTATGTTCCGTATAATTGGTCTTAACCTTCTTCCAGTGATTTAACTGATCAAGGGCTGAGAGATCCTCACTCACCACCGCTCCTTCCGGCGCTGCCACTGGAAACTCTAGAACATAAGTGGTGGCCGAGCCTTTAGCCTGACCCACTTCTGGGAAATAAGGGATCTTCTGATCTTTTAACATGTGAAACAATGAGTCGGTAGCTGAAATACGAACTCTTCGAATATAATATTTAGAATGCCGCGCGTGCATTCCTGAAGAAGCATCTACTAACTGAGAAACAGTTCCTGAAGGCTTTACGCAAGTAACGCAGGTTGAGGTATTAACTCCAAATCTTCGGGCATACTTCTCATTTGTTTTTAAGGCCTCCTCTCTCAATCGACTCAACAAGTTGCCATCTTGTGATAATGGCGAATCCCATTGGCCTGTTAATGATACACCAAGCAGCCTCTCCTCTTCACAGTTCTTCTGCCAATCCTTAGAAAGATAAGGAAAGTCGGTCAAAGTTGATTGAAAAGTGCCTAAAATAGTTGCTAGGCGAATTTTCCTCATTAAAGACTCTTCCGTATCTTCAACTCTCATTACCGCCTCTGACAAGTTGCAAAACTGACGAGACTTCAAAATAATCTCTCCACAAGGATTGGTGCCACAAGTTTCATAGTCTTTAGCAAAAACCTTCCAACGACGGTCTGGCAACTGATCAGCTACACCACCTCTGTTAAATACACCTCTTTCTCCAGAGCCGCTCTTGGCCAATGACAACCACTCAGTCATAAATTCCTCACAGTTTGGTTTATTATTATAAATTGCTGAGTTATTAGCCATGCTACGCTGTGGCTCAGAAAGATAGAACTGCCCTTTCTTGGAATTCATCATCTCAATATCATTAAGATCAGAGAGTGAGATCATCGCACTTCTGCGCACACCTCCCATTACTACCACCTCGCCCGTCTTACAAATAATATCGTGAACATCAAGACTACTTAAGCGACTACCTTGACGAGTTAATATCTTTCGTCGAGCAAACTCTAATAATTCAATTAATGGTCGTGGTCCAGAACTTCGACCACCCATAGTATGCAAACGACTACCTTCCGGCCTTACCTGGCTAAAATCAAAATCAATATCTTCACCATTGAACCAAGTCTGTAAGCCTAGATAAAAAGCGTCAGCCCAACCCTCCTTACTATCAGCAACAATATGAGTAGGTAGCTTACGATCAGTCTGTCGCTTAATCTGAGGCAAAGCATGCACAGTCTGCTGCTCAACTGAAAAACCCACACCAGTACCACACATAGAAATGTACATAATCTCTGCTAAATCTTTAAGGCTACGAGGAGCAACAAAAGAGCAGTTATAAGCACAAACATTACTCTTCTCTACCGCCTTACCAGCTGACCACAATAATCTCATTGAAGGCATAATTTCTTGCTTAAGAATAGCCTCTCTCAATTCAGCATACTCCTCATCTGACAGGTTACTTCCCAACTTACCTGACATATATTTCATAAAACGATCAATAGTTTCTATCCAAGTCTCTCGCCTTCCCTCTTCCTCAATCCAACGAGAATAGGTTCTGTAATATATAAATTCACACAAAGGAGTTCTAAAATACTTCTTACTTTCAATAGCTAGCTTCTTAATGTGTTCTGGAATATCCTCCTTAACATCTCTAACTTTAGACCGCTCATTACGATAAATAATGTACTCCTTAGCCGTCTTAGGAAAATCCATTAAAATCAGGCTAGTCTCTACCAAGTCCTGAATATGCTCAATACCTGGTGTAAAATCTGGCTCATTCTCATGATTCTTAGCTAAATCAACAACCACCGCATTAGCAATCTTCCGAGCATCAGCCTCATCACCCTCATGATGAACACTCATTGCACTAAGTACCGCCATTACTATTCTATTCTGATCAAACGGAACCAGCCTCCCATCTCGTTTTTTAATATATTTAAAATCTGATTGGATTACTTTAATATCGGTTTGCTCAGTAGAAGCGGGCTTAGGTGTCATCATTTTATTAAGTTTTTTTTAATTGATTTTTTTCTCTTTTAAAGAGGTGAAACGACTAAAAGTACTTTCATTCTAACTCTCTAAAAAAATACGGCCTGTGGATAAGCCGCTGTAGATACTATTTTATTTGAGAGAAAAATATATTGACAATATTTTTTATAAATCTACTACAGAAATATAATTATTTCTTCCTCAAATAAATTCTCTGAGTCCGAAAATAGAAATAAACACAATAAAAAGCTAAAGATAGATTATCTAATTTAAAGCTTTTCAATAAACGTAAAATGGAAGAATTAATTCTTAATATTTCTAAATCTGCTTCCTTGGCTAAAAATTCCAAATTACTAGGCTCAAAACAATTTATATGTTCTAGTGGCTGAACAGAGTTTTTTGCAGGCACTTCCTTTAATTGTTTTTTACTCAATCTCTTAGGAACTGAGATTGTAACAATGCCTCCTGATTTCAATATCGAAGATATTTCATTCAAAAAAGTTTTTGGATCTGGCACATGCTCAAGCACCTGCTCAATATTAATAAAATCAAATTCTATCTGATTATTATCATCCCAATTAAATAGCTTTATACCTTTGCTGCTTATAAACCTCCGACGACTTGAAACAATATCGAAAGCATATACATCGCAACCAGCTATTTGGGCCATTAAACACCACTTTCCCCAACCACAACCATAATCTAAAACCTTCGGTTGATAAATATCATTTATTAGAAATAACATTAATTTAATCTGTAGGGACAAGCCAAAAAGAACTATTAATCTGGATTGA
>DPNX01000039.1 GCA_003539915.1 Patescibacteria group bacterium
TGCTCCTGAGGTGAAGAATGGTTTCTCGGACTTCGAGAACCAGTTGGCTGAAGAGATCAAGCAGCTCATCCAAAAGGCCTATAAGGCCCACAAGGATCAGCTGGCAACTTCTTGGAAAAGCGAAGGCTTTGAAGAGAGGGTGGATTCTCTGGCCGAAAGTTTTGTGAAGCTGGTCGTCGATCGTGGCGAGACTGATTCCAAAAAAGTCGCTCACCGTGGTGCTACTGCTATCGTCAAAGGTATGCGGGCAGCCGCTACTGATGAGCCGGTTGTGCGAAATGGCGAAGCTGAAGTCGATTTCGAACTCGCTCGCGAGATTGAAGACATCACGAAAATGGCTTTGATCTGCAGCTAGTCATTACCTAGTCTCAACCTAAATGGTTTTGGCGCGCCCCTTGTAGCTTAGGCTGCAAGGGGTTTTTTATTTCAATAAA
This sequence comes from Patescibacteria group bacterium, assembly GCA_003539915.1. Classification (GTDB taxonomy): domain Bacteria; phylum Patescibacteriota; class Minisyncoccia; order UBA6257; family UBA11618; genus UBA11618. The sequence goes on from DPNX01000039.1 coordinate 435, forward strand.
GCTTTCCAAAAGAGCTTTTTTGTTTTATTATTTTCAGTGTGAAAGAGTATTGCACTGAGGCTATTGTTTTAGACAAAGAGGATCTTAGAGAGCTTGATTCACGAGTCTTTTTTTATACTAAGGGCCTTGGTAAGGTGGTTGGTAAAGCTACTAGTGCTCGCAAGATAACATCAAAGCTAAATGCTCATTTAGAACCCTTGAACCTAGTTCAGTTGAGGCTGATTCATAAGAACAATTTTCAGATTATTGATGCTTTAACTATTGATAGATTTTCTGCTCTGCGTCATCCTGATCGATTACCTCAGATTCTTAATCTCTTAACCTTTATGAAAGAGATGACCTTTGAGGAACAGAGTGATCATGAGTTGTGGAGTGCTTTCAAAGAGATTCTCTATTCTGAAAATATCACTTACCGGCCTTTATTGAGATCTCTCGGATTCGATCCTCAGTTTGCCCTTTGTGACACTTGTCAGGAGAAACCTCATTATTTCATCGCTCAAGACTTCAGCTTTTGTTGTCAGAAGTGTTTAACCGAAGCCAGTAATAATAAAGTATGCTTAAAATCCTATATTCCATTGTCTTAGTAGTTATTTTAGCCGGCGTGGCTTATTTTGGCTTTCATTGGTTCACTCATGACAACAGTGGCTTATCATTAGAATTTAAGGGTCCAGAATTAGTTCCGATTGGTATGCCTTTTGAATTAGAGGTGGGAGTTAATAACAACTCCGGCCAGGTCTTAAATAATGCTAAGCTACTTCTTTCTATACCTAAGGGCGTGGTTTTTGTCGGTCGGTCTGCTGATGAAAATATAATTTCACGCAAGATTGGCAATGTAGGTGTAGGGAGCCTAACCACTCAGAAGTTCGATTTAATAGTACTTAAGGGAGAGGATGATGATGTAAAGAGTATCACCGCTACTATCGACTATACACCAGAGGATGTTAAAACTCGTTTTCAAAAGAGATCTAACTGGCAATTACCTATAGAAGGCGAGGCACTTGAGTTAATAGGTGAGTTACCAGCAAAAATTACTAGCGGTAAAGTTGTTGAATTAAAGATTAAATATAAGAACAATAGCTCTATCGATCTTGATGACCTTGTCTTAAAGATTAAATATCCAAAATCTTTTCAATTCCAACGAGCTACCTTGAAACCTGATGAAGGTAATAATGAGTGGTACTTAGGAGGTCTTCATCCAGGTTCTTCTAATGACTTTGTTGTTATTGGTAAGTTAATTGGTCCAGAGAATGGCTTCTTCGATTTCAAAGCAGTTGTTACTACCAAATTGAGCGGTCGCAAATATGTTATCAGTCAAAAGGTTATTAATACCGCTATTAAAGTTGCTCCTATTGATTTGAATATATTAGCTAACGACTCTGCTAATTATGTTGCTAAGATTAACGAAAAAATAGATTATTCTATTAACTATCGCTATCTTACTCGTTCACAAGGTAACAATCCTATAGTAACAGCTAAATTAAGTGGCAAGATGTTTGATCTAAACTCCTTGGAGATAGGAGATGATGGTCAGTTAGATACTCGAACCAATGTCATTAATTGGAAACTGGCCGATGGCGTGCAATCAGGCAGTGTTAATTTTTCTATTAAAACTAAAGATCAATATCCAATTAGAAGGATTGGTGATCGTAATTTTGTTTTGAAAGTTGAATCTCAGTTTGAGGATAGTGTACATGCTACGATTAGCCGTTCTGAAACTAAGGTTATTGGTCAGGTAGAGATTGAGGTCAAGGGTTACTTCCGTGATGCAAAGGGTAAGGTGATTAACAGCGGTTCGCTTCCTCCTCAAGTTGGTCAGTCTACCGAATTCAGTATTCACTGGGATATTACCAATTACGCCACTGATGTTAGTGATATTAGAGTTACCACTAGACTACCTAGTTACGTTGAGTTCGTTGGGGTTAAGAGCAAGACTAGTGGCAGTTTTAGTTTCGATGAAGATTCTCCAGAATTTTTAACTTGGGAGATAGATAAAATTCCTGCTACCAAAGGAGTCATTAGCAGACCAACCATAGCTATTTTTCAGATAAGAGCTGTACCAACCAAGGAGATGGTTGGTAAGCATATGTCCTTGATAGGAACTACTAACATTAATGTTACTGATAAGTTTACTAATACCCCCCTTAGTGATAGCGATGATGCTTTAACAACTCAATTACCAGACGACCCTACTCTAAGCCCCTCTGATGGAATTGTGGTAGAATAAATAAAATATTATGGATTTAATGGAGAAAATTGTTAGTTTATCTAAGCGTCGGGGTTTTATCTTTCCTGGTTCTGAAATCTATGGCGGTCTAGCTAATTCTTGGGACTTTGGTCCTTTAGGAGTGGAGTTAAAGAATAATATCAAAAAAGAGTGGTGGAAGCGTTTTGTTCAGAGTCGTGAGGATATTGTTGGTATTGAAACCGCTCTGATTATGAACCCTAAGGTCTGGGAGGCTTCTGGTCATCTCAAAACTTTCTCGGATCCTTTAGCTGACTGCAAAGAGTGTCGAGAGCGTTTCCGAGCTGATCAATTAAAGAATAAGAAGAAATGTCCTAGCTGTGGCGGTCAATTAACAGCAGCTCGACAATTCAATCTTATGTTTAAAACCTTTATTGGTCCCTCTGAAGAATCGGCCAATGTCGCCTATTTCCGACCCGAGACGGCTCAAGGAATGTTTGTTAACTTTGAACAAGTGGTTAATAGCACTCGCAAAAGATTACCCTTTGGTATTGCTCAGGTAGGTAAGGCTTTTCGTAATGAGATCACCCCCGGCAACTTTATCTTCCGTACTCGAGAGTTCGAGCAGATGGAGATAGAATATTTTATTAAAAAAGAAGATTGGGAGAAGCAGTTTGAGAAATGGTTGAAGGAGATGAAGCAGTGGATCAAGCATCTGGGTATTGCCACTAAGAATGTTGAGGTCATTGATATTCCTAAAAAAGAACTAGCTCACTACTCTAAAAGAACGGTTGATATTTTTTATAAGTTTCCTTTTGGTCATGAGGAGTTATATGGTTTAGCTTATCGCTCCGATTTTGATCTTAAGAATCATAATCAGAGCTATCAAGATCCACAGACTGGTAAGCAGTTTGTTCCTCACGTTATTGAACCAACTTGGGGAGTTGAACGTACTGTTTTGGCGGTCATGGTTGAATCTTATAAAGAAGAAAAGGTTAAAGGAGAGACGCGAGTGGTAATGAACTTCCCTAATTGGTTAGCGCCTTATAAAGTAGCTATCCTACCTCTCTCTAAAAAAGCTCCTTTGACTAAATTAGCTAAAGGCATTTACAAAGATCTTTTACCTCATTTTGTTTGTGAATATGATGAGACTCAGAGTATTGGCAAGCGTTATCGTCGCCAAGATGAGATTGGCACTCCTTTCTGCATTACGGTTGATTTTGATAGTCCTAAGAAAAAAGACGTTACCGTTAGAGATCGTAGGACCATGAAACAAAAGCGCGTTAAAATTAATAAACTACAACAATATTTAAATGAAACTCTTTAGTAGAACTATTTTAGACAATGGCTTACGAGTCATCACTGTTCCTCAAAAAGGTAGCCTTTCCGCTACCATTCTTGTTTTGGTTGAAGCGGGTTCTAAATATGAAACTAAAAAGATCAATGGACTTTCTCACTTTTTAGAGCATATGTGTTTCAAAGGAACTACTAATCGTCCTACTGCTCTGGATATTACTACGGAACTAGACTCTATTGGTGCTCAATATAATGCTTTTACAGGTCAAGAGTATACTGGTTATTACGCTAAAGTTCGTTCTGAAAAACTAACCAAAGCTGTTGATATTATTGCTGATCTATATAGCAACCCAGTCCTTAATGAAGAAGAGATTGAAAAAGAGAAAGGGGTGGTTATTGAAGAGTTAAATATGTATGAGGATCTACCACCTCGCAAAGCACCTGAATTATTTGAAGAGTTGCTTTATGGTGATCAACCAGCTGGTTGGCCTATTGTTGGTCTCAAAGAGGTTATTAGCAATCTAACTAAAAAAGATCTACTCAAATATCGACAAGAGCACTATGTAGCTAAAGCTACTGCTATTATCGTTGTTGGCGCTTTTGATCAGAAAAAATTAATGAAGCAGTTAAAAGAGGCTTTTGCTAACATTCCCTCTACCAAAAAGTTTGGCAAGGTTAAGACCAAAGAATCTCAAAAAGCTCCGCAACTTTCTATTCAATATAAAAAATCAGACCAGACCCACTTAGTTATTGGTTGTCGCGCCTTTCCTGAGAATGATAAGCGACGTTTTGCCTTAAGGGTGATGAATGATATTTTGGGTGGAGGAATGAGCTCCCGTCTTTTTCAGCGAGTTCGAGAACAGTTAGGCGCTGCTTATTATGTTCGATCAGGAGCCAGTCTTTACACAGATCATGGTTATTGGGCTGCTGGAGCAGGTATTGATCACAAAAAAATAGACGCAGTGCTTCAAGCTATTTTAGAAGAGGCGCAGCGCTTAACCAAAGAACCAGTTCCAAAAAATGAGTTACAACGAGCCAAGGATCATCTCAGTGGTGGAATGGTTTTGGGTCTAGAATCATCTGATGATCTAGCCATCTTTTATGGCATGCAAGAGATTGCTAACAAACCTATTATGACCCCTCAACAAATTTTGAAGGAGATCAATTCTGTTGATGCTAAAGAGATAATGAAAGTGGCTAAAGACATTTTCCTTAATCGCAATCTAAATCTTGCTCTTATTGGTCCGTTTCGTGATAAGAGTAAGCTCAATAAGAATTTGCGTTTTAATTAAAAACGAGCTTTAATAAATTCAATGGAGAATAAAACAACCAATGAAGTGTTCAGCTGGTTAGCTCTTTGGCGAATAGTCGCCATGGTGGCCTTCGTTTGGGTACTTTACAACGCTCTTGGAGTTGTTTTATCAATCTTTGTAGCTTTTGTTATTGCTGCTGGTTTAGATGCTCCGGTTACTTATTTGAGTAAGAAGGGTATTCCTAGAATTTTAAGTACTCTAGTACTCTTTATTATGGCCCTCTCTTTCTTAGCGGGTTTGGTTTATACCATCGTTCCTCTAGCTATTTCCGACTTCACTCAACTCTTCCTTAACCTTAAGGATTATGCCGGGCCATTTCTTGATAACTTCCAGGCTGGTCAGGCTTTAGAAGTCATCAACCAACGACTTAATGACTTTTCTGACACTTTGGTGAGCGGCACTATTCCACTAACAGCAGTTATTGGATCTCTCTTTGGTAATATCTTCTTAGCTATTACCGTACTCATGATCTCCTTTTATCTCACCGTTGGACGAGATGGAATCGAACGCTTTTTGGTAGCGGTTCTTCCTACCGCCTAT
>DPNX01000011.1 GCA_003539915.1 Patescibacteria group bacterium
AATGACTTCGCTAACTCTTTCTAAATTAACTTCTTTAACCATCTTTTCTAATTCACTAGCTGGAACCTCGATAATACCAGCTACTTTCTTAAGGTTCTTTATCACTGATTCAGAGTCTCTAAAAAAATCAGCCATATTTAAACTTAAACTAAAGGTAGGAATGTTCTCTACCAAAGACTCTCCAAAGCGATCAGTGATAATGCCTCGGCTGGTAGGAGTATCAATATCTTTATTAACATTGGCAATTGCTCGAGCTTGATAGAACTCCCCCTTACCTATATTTAGAGATATAACGCGTCCAAAAAAAACTACAAAAACAATTATTAAAACAATAGTGAGGCCTTTAAAGACCCTGCTAGATAGAGAGACCTCTAACTTGTCATAAGTTGACTCCCAGTCATGAAAAGAAACGTCTTCAATATTTAAATCTGGTTTTCTAGGCATAAATTTGACGTATTAGATAATAACTTGCCATCCCTAAAACAACATTGATTAGTAGGGCTGATAAAAAGAAGTGGGGGAGATTAATGATAACGGTAATAACAATAATAAAGACAAAGTTGTTAAAGAATGGTTGCCAAGGAAGTACCTTGCTGAGAATAAAGCTGGCTAGTAGTAATAAAGAAAATGTTAAGACTACCTTATCAATGCCAGATGATGAGCTGAGTAAAAGAGCTCCCCATAGAACAAGCGCGGGGTAAGCTAACCAATGACGCATAACAAAAATTAACGGTACTAATATTATCAAAACCAAATTCAAATTAATGCCTATAATTTGAATAAAGCCTGTTTGCTGTAATAAAGCAGCCATCGTTACCAAAACAGTTTGAGAAATAAAGCTTACCATTTTTTTAAAACTTGAACATTACTTAGTTCATTGAGATTATAAGGAACCTTAACCACCGCCTCATGAAAAACACCAGCCGATGAACTAGGTTCTAATATTTCTAAATCACCGATAGTAAGGCCATAAGGAAAATCCTTACTAGCAGCAAAGACTCTGGCCCCATCCTCTAATTTTTTATCTTTAGAAATTAAAGTCACCTTCAAGTCAGAGCCACCGGTTAAGAGAGATTCTATTTCATCCTCGCCTATTCTGATAGGAAGTTGCCAATCAGGATTAAAGATAGTCTCCACTAAACTATGTCGAGAGAAAACTTTAACCACTTTACCAATCAATAAACCTTCCTTGACCGTCACCACCATATCAATATTAATACCAGCCTGTTTTCCTACATTAATACTGATTATACTTTTGTCATTAAAAGGGTATCGCGAGTGAATCTTCGCGGAAACAATATTCGAGTTAGTACTCGGTCGTGTCTTTTCTAATTGCCAAAGATGAGCTTTCAAATTCTTATTCTCTAGTTGAAGTTCTTTCTGTTGTTGCTGGGTAAGAGCTGGTGAGATCAGCCCCTTAACCCACAATTGAGGCCAAAGAATAATCTTGTGAAGACTAGAAACCGAATCATTTTTAACATCATTAACAAAAGATCCAGCAAAAAACCATAAGAAAAAGATGACTATAATTAGAGCAAGGTAACGCATAGTGTGTATATTATACAAAAAAACAACCCCATCTGAAAAGATGGGGTTTAAAGAAAGACCTGCCGAGCATAGACATTGGAGTCTGTCTCATAAGGACTAGCTGTTTTGATATGAACTATTTTTTCATTATAAGTGTAGATGAATGGAACTTCACCACAACTATCTCTTGATCCAGCACAAACAGTAATGTTTTTAAGATCTAGATGGCTGCCAGTATCAATAAAGAATTTAAGACCGTAAATCAGTCGCTCTAATAGAGTCATGCTCAAACAATGATTTCTTCTCAGCTTTACCGGTGATAAGAGACGTATGTCCTTATCATGCGGCTCCTGACTCTCATTGAATCTAATTGCATAAGCAAACTGACAATCTCTATCATTGTTACAGACCTGTTCGTTAAGATTATTATACTGAGTATATATGGGAAAATATTCAGTACAAACATCAAAAGCCTCTCCCAATGTTAATCTCTCAGGAATCAACATTAACCCTTTATAACCCCATCTAGGTCTTGGTAATAAAAAGCCCTTTAGTCTTTTTTTATCAAAGTTAATATCAAAGACTGAAGAATAAAAATTACCCCACTCTTTTAAAAGCTTGGCTTGTTGCCGTTTATACATCACCTTCTCCTTAAAAACGATGGAAAAGAACTTTTGATAATATACCACGCAAAATATGACAGTCAACTAAATCTTGATGTTCTTTGGGATAAGAGGGTGACTAAGAATTGGAGAATACTGCTCGAAGTTTTCAATTGCTATACCAGTTCCTCTAACAACACAGGTTAAAGGATCATCAACGACATGAACTGCAATAGAAAGCTCTTGAGCAATTAATTCATCAAGGCTACGTAACAAACTTCCCCCACCACAGAGATAAGCTCCCCGACGAAGAATATCGCCAGCTAACTCTGGTGGAGCAATTTCCAGAACCTCCCTTATAGCCTCAATAATAGTCTTTAGTGAACGACCAATAGCCGTTCTAATCTGAGAGTCTCTAATAACAACTTCCTTGGGTAAGCCTGTAGCAATATCACGTCCTTGAATAGACATCTCTACCTTTTCTTCTAAAGGCATAGCTGAACCGATGTTGATCTTAAGCTCTTCAGCAGTTGGTTCGCCAATGATAAGGCGAAACTCATCTCGAACAAAACGAATAATATCATCATTAAGACGATCACCCGCTATCTTCAGACTCTTAGAAGTAACCGTGCCGGCCATAGAGATGATAGCGATCTCGGTTGTACCACCACCAATATCAACCAGCATGTTGGCTGTAGGCTCGTTAATTGGTAAACGAGCTCCTAAGGCAGCGGCCAGAGGTTCTTCTATTAAAAGAGCCTTGCCCACACCCGCTCCTACTACCGCATCCTCGACAGACTTTCTCTCAACCTCAGTTAAGTTACTAGGCACTCCAATGATTGCTCGTCGATAGTTACGAAGATTACCTCCCGTTACTCGACGAAGATAATTCTTGAGCATTTCCTGAGTCATATCGAAGTCAGAAATGACCCCATTAACTAATGGTCTAATTATATCAACATGAGCCGGTGTACGGCCCATCATTTTTTTAGCTTCATGACCAACCGCTAAGATGTGATTGGTTTTATTATTAATAGATACTACAGAGGCTTCATTAACAGCGATACCCTTGCCGGATAAATAAATAAGTGTATTAGCTGTTCCCAGGTCGATACCAACATCTTTTGCAAAATAATTTAGGAGGTTAGCCATTTAATTAATTCCTTTTCGGTCAATAACTTTGTTTTTTTCGCACCGCGTGCCTTTACTTCCACTTTCTTCGCATTTCTTTCACTAACGACTAAACGATAAGGGATTCCTATAAGATCAGCATCGGCAAATTTCTCACCGGGAGAAATTGGACGATCATCATATAAAACTTCAATTCCTTTATCTTTAAGTTTCTCGTAAATCTTGCTAGCGGAAATTTTGCCTAATTCTAACAGATGAACCTGGTATGGCGCAACCGCCTCTGGCCAAATGACACCCTTGTCATCATGACTGACCTCTACCAAAGCTGCCATTGATCGAGAAGGCCCGATGCCGTAAGAACCCATATACCAAGGTGAGAATCTATTACCTAGTCTAAAAATATTACCCACCTCTATAGCTCGAGATTCTTCAATCACACACTTACAATCAGGGCACTTAGCACCAGCCTTTACCTTAGCCACCTCCTTGTTTTGAGCAAACTTACACTTAGAACAATAAAAAACCGTATCCTCACCACTATCAACTAAAGTTTGAAACTCATGAGTATATTGCTTGGTGAAATCACCGCCAGAAGCTTCAACTACCTTCACTGGCAAAGACAGTCTCTTAAATATCTTGAGATAAGCCTTCTCGGCTGTTTTGTAAAATTTTTCTAAGTCGTCTTCTGTTTTATGAAAACTATAGAGATCTTTCATTAAAAACTCTCTGGTTCGTAAAAGACCGCTTCGAGCACGAGGCTCTAACCTAAATTTATTTTGAATCTGATAAACAGCTTGGGGTAGATCTTTTTCAGATCGAATAAAGTGATCTGCTAAGTCAGCAGCTATCTCTTCATGAGTCCAACCCAAACCGAACTCATCCCGTTGAACTTTCAATTTGTACATCACGGGTACGTTCCAGCGACCTGACTTCTGCCAATATTTTTTAGCAATCAAAGAAGGGAAGAGAACCTCCTGACCACCAATCTCATTCATCTCTTCTCTAATGATCTGATTGATCTTGTTTAATACTCGTAAGCCAAGAGGCAAGAAAGAATAAACACCTGCTGACGCTTTCCTAATAAAACCAGCTCGAATTAAATATTTGGCATTAACGGACTCTTCATCCTTAGGAAAGTTTTTCTCGGTTTTTGTGAAAAGTTGGGACTGCTTCATAAAAATTAAAATAATCCAATGATATCTTTAAGTGTTATTAAAATGATCAAGATAATCAAGAAGGAGAAACCAATGGCATTAGCTGTTAGTTCTGTTTTAGAAGTGAAACGCTTTCCTCTAATTTTCTCGATAATGATAAAGAATAATCTGCCACCATCTAAAGCTGGAATAGGAAGAATATTTAAAACTACCAGATTAAGAGAGATGAGAGCTAGGAATTGAAAGAGGTAGATTAACCCCAGATCCCCTGTGCTCACAGCAACATCAAAAATACCTACCGGACCAAGAATGTTTTGAGGAGAGAAGATGGCTTGGTATAGACCAACAAAAACCGCCCCTACAATAGCAACGGATGATAAGAAGCCCTTGTTAACACTTTCAATAAAACCATGCGGAGGGACTCCTGCATCTCTCAAGGCAACTCCTAGAGACCCTTCGTTTTTAGGAGGGTTAAGACGAGGTGTAAGACTAGTAGTTATTTCTTCCTTATTTCTCTTAATATTAAGAGAAATCTCCTTGCCCTTGTTATCACCAATAAACTTCACAAACTCATCAGCATTAGTGAAACCAGTGATTTGATCCCCTTGTTGCAAGCCAGCAAGCTCAGCTGGACTATCAGAAGCCACTAGATCGACTAAAATCAACGATGGTGAGCCGATAAACAAGATTGCGGAGATAACCACCCAACCAAAAATAAAGTTCATGACTACACCAGCAGAGATTATAATAGCTCTCTTCCAAGCTGGTTGATGAGTGAAGCTCCTCTTATGGTCAGCCACTTCTCTTCCTAGCGATGGATTCTCGCCATAAATTTTAACAAACCCACCTAAAGGCACTGCATTAATACTATAAACAGTCTCTCCTTTCTTCTTGGAGAATAAACGTGGGGGGAAGCCAATACCAAACTCATCTACTCGAAGTTTAAAGATTCGAGCAGCAATAAAGTGACCCCATTCATGCACAAGGATAAGCAGCGAGATTCCAATTATAACAAAAAAGGCTGATATCATTATTCCTGTATTTCTTTAACTTTATTTTCTAACATCTCCTCTATATCTTTGTTTGACTTCTTAACCGCATTTTGAATCTTTTCCTGAAAACGAAAACGTTGATCCTTATCAATCTCCTTATCATCCTCAGCTTGTTTAACAAGTTTGTTATATTTCTCTCTTAGAGAACGAACTCGAATACGATGCTCTTCAGAAATGTTCTTTATTAATTTAATTAGCTCTTGTCGTCTTTCATCTGACAAAGGTGGTAGATTAATACGAATCAAACTACCCTGAACATTGGCAGTAACTCCAATGTTGGCAGCTTCAATAGCCTTACCAATCAGTGGGGCAGATTGAGCATCCCAAGCTGAAATCTGTAGTTCACGAGGAGGAACAACTGATATGGAGGCTAACTGCTTGATTGACATTTGTTGTCCGAAATAATCAACCTTAATATCCTCAACTAGTTTTGGGGTAGGTCTATTACTTCTAATACCCCCAACTTCTTCTTTAAAGTGTTGAGCGGTACTAGCTAATTCTTCATTTAGTTGTAATAATTTATCTTCCATTTTTTAAATGTTGCAGGTTAAGGGGAGAAAGTAAACAACAATGCCTGCAAAAAATAAAAGGGCTACCCAATTAAATATCTTGTCCATGCTTCTAATTGTAATTTTTTGTTTGTGTTATAACGACTAATCATATTCCAGCGATGAGACAGCTCCTTGAGAGCTAAAAAATTCCTAATTGGATCTTTGTCTAGCTCGGCCATAACACCTCTAACAAACTCTTTTAAAAGATCCTTGTCAGAAACAACTGTTTTTATTATAGCACTTCTCTTAATGGAATTGCTCTTTAAAAAAGTTTGCGCCTTATTAGTATTAACCTTCCTTGATGGCTTGTTACAAAATATTTTTTGTAATCTAGATTGTAAAGGAGAGATCAACACTTCGGGATCAGGAGCGAGAAGAAATAGTAGGCCGTAAGATGGTGGCTCTTCCACTATCTTAAGGAGAGCGTTCTGTGCCTGAGGAGTTAAAGTCTCAGCCTGATCAATCACAACCAGTCTACGCTGAGATTGAATAGGTTTCTGCCAAAGAAAGCCACTAATCCTTTTAACCGTATCTAAACTTATCTTTCCTTTTTCATCAGGCTCGATAAATAAGAAATCTATCAAAGGCCTAGTAGCTAGCTTCCACTCCTCGGTTTCTAAAAAATTAGCTATTTTCTTAACAAAGTCAACCTCTGGTCGACCAAACATTAAATAGCCCTGGGCTAGATTATTAGTTTTAATTAACTTTTGAAATATCTTCCTCAGATCCATTATCGCTTTTCTAATAAAGTGCGTTTGTATACATCAAGGTGATTGAGAATAATACCGCAACCTTTAGCAACACAAAAGAGAGAGTTTTCAGCAACATAAGCTTCCACCCCTAACATGCGCTTAAAGAACTCATCAATGTAACGAATATTAGCTCCACCACCGGAGATGATGATTCCTTTCTCCATAATATCAGCCACCAACTCAGGAGGTGTCTGGTTGAAAACATTTTGAGCAGCAGCAGCAATATCCATTAAGTGAGTGTTTAATGCCTCTGCAATTTCATTAGAGTTAACAATGATATCTTTGGGTAGGCCGGAAATAAGATCTCGACCTCGAGTCTCCATTTCTAGTTTTTCTCGAGAAGGTAACGCTGCACCAATTTTAATTTTAACCGCCTCAGCTGTCTGCTCACCAATAGAAAGCGAGTACTTTTTCTTGATCAGGTCCATGATAGCTTTATCAAACTTGTTACCTGCTACTTTCAAGCTGGACCAAGAAACAATACTGCCCAAAGAGATGACAGCAATTTCAGCTGTTCCCCCGCCGATATTAATAATCATATTACCAGAGTGGGAATTAATAGGGATGCCAGCTCCCAGAGCAGCTAAGATAGGTTCTTTAACTATAAAAACATTCTTGGCTCCTGCTTCTGTAGCAGCATTAATCACCGCTCTTCTTTCAGTAGTACTAATTCCTGCTGGGGCTGAGATAACTACATCCGGCTTAAATAGATTAAACTGACCAATAGATCTGGAGATGAAATATTGCAGCATAGCTCGAGTAATATAATAATCAGCAATAACCCCGTCTTTGAGAGGCTGGTAAGCAATAATATCATCAGGAGTTCTACCAACCATGTCCTTAGCCTCTCTACCTACCGCCAAAACGGTATTGTCGGGAGAGCTCATCGCCACGATAGTAGGCTCGTTAATGATAAAGCCTCTATCTTGAGCAAAGACAATGGTGTTAACGGTTCCTAAGTCGATTCCTATTTTTCGAGTAAGCATAAAATTGATAAGAAAAACTAATAGTTCAATGTGCCCTGTATTTTACTACATCAATCTGCTATTGGCAAAAAGTTATCTCAAACGATCAATCTCCGCACCTAATCCTTGTAATCGTTCATCAATTTTTTCGTAACCTCGATCTATCTCTTCTATACCAGAAATCAAGGAGGTTCCCTCAGCAATTAGAGCACTAATAATGTTAACCATGCCGGAGCGTAGATCGCGAACTTGAGTATTGATAGCTTTGAGAGGAGTGGGTCCATGTACGGTTATGCTATGACTAAAACCTTTGCTATTAAAACGACAATCTAGTCCCCCTAAGCACTCAGAAGATGTTTTTATATCAGCCCCCATTTGATTGAGATCATTAGTATATCCAAAACGATCCTCATAAATAGTCTCGTGAATAATAGAGTTACCCTGAGCCTGAGTTAAGAGAACTGTGAAAGGCTGCTGCCAGTCGGTCATGAACTTTGGATGAGGGCCCGTCTCTATCTCTATACTAGACAACTCTTTTTCTTTATAAAATCTTATTCCCTCATCAACTATCTCATAACCGCCACCGATCTTTTTCAGAGCATCCAAGAAAGTTGATAAGTCATTTTGACGAGCGTCTTTAACCAGGATGTCGCCATCGGTAGCCACAGCAAGACAAGCAAAAGAAACTGCTTCGTTACGATCTGGAATAATTGAGTGAGTCACTCCTTTCAACTTCTCTACACCAGTGATTTTAATAGTCCGGTTAGCACCTAGATCAATAACCGCACCCATATTCTGAAGCATTTTGATGAGATCAATAATCTCTGGTTCGATAGCAGCGTTGTTAATAGTAGTTTCCCCCTTCGCTAAAACAGCGGCAAAAATAATATTCTCTGTTGCGCCAACACTAGGAAATTGAAGATCTATTGAAGCTCCTTTCAAGCCATCTTTAGCCACCGCTTTATAACTGTCTTTGGTAACGGTAATTTCTGCACCTAAAGCTTTCAGAGCATTAACATGCAAGTTCACTGGTCGAGGACCAATCTTGTCACCACCTAAGATAGGCACCTCAGCCTCTCCAGCTCGAGCTAACAAGGGGCCAATGGCTAAAATAGGAATACGGTTACGTCGACTAAGAGACATGACCTCGGTTTGTTTAATAACTGGCGTATGGATTTTCAACTCATGATCACCATACTCTAACTGAGCACCAATAAGCTGACAAAGTTCAGCCACAATCTCTGTATCACCAATTTGAGGAAAGTTTTTTAAAATACAAGGCTCCTCTGTTAAAAGAGAGGCTATCATCATCTTAGTAGCTGCATTTTTAGCGCCAGTAAGCTGAACCTCACCTTGAAGCTTTTTGCCGCCATTAATAGTAAACTTCATACCCAGTTAAGATAATAAAATTGGGTGACAATTGCAATCAACTTCATTTATTTAAGAAGTTGAATAAAGATAAGATGTTGGCAAAGAAGGATTGAATGCCTCTGGTATAGTTGTAGTCGAAAAGTGAATAATGAACTTTAAAAAGATGGGAGAACACCTCATTATTTTCAGTATCAATCATAGCGACACAAGTCTTTTCTCCATTTCCGATATATGCTGGATCGATAGAAATAGCAAAGTACGAAGATCTAGGAGTCCATGACTGATCTTCTGATACATAATCGCCGAGATAAGAATTTTTATTATAATTATCGAAACCAGTAGGCCAACTGATATGATTATTTGTGTTTGACACTAAAGCATATGAACTATATGGAATTGTTGAACAGGATGTATTTTGAGGGACTATGGCATAAGCAAGATACAAAATATTAGACCCTATATATCTTACCTCTTGGAACATTTCTGGAATAGGTACCAAGCCAAGAACATACCTATCAGGGGAAGATCCCATGTAAAGTGTTTTGAGACCTTCTGAGTGAGGGAGGGGTATCTCCTCAAGGATTACCGCTAAATCATAAAAACTTACACTATATGCAAGAAGCGTATCATTAACACCCATATTGCTGCCCTCTGGTTCTTCTGTGATTCCAGATGGTAGTGAGTCTAATAGAGAATCTAGATTCAATCCTAAACCATCTACTAATTTAGTTAAGTCTTCAGCTAATAACTCACTAGCCCCAGCTGTATTATTAGATGGATTTTCTGGGCTTGAACCAGATACTCCTGGATCAGGCATACCATCCATACCAGGGTCTCCAGGGTCTCCAGG
>DPNX01000031.1 GCA_003539915.1 Patescibacteria group bacterium
TTCTTTTAAAAAACCATTGAGGTTTGTTTGTATCTGTACTGTGGGGCAATATGACACACGTTAATATATTTGTCAATAAAAAAAGAACTCCCAGCCTCACTCTGGGAGATTCCTTTATATTGTATCAATCTTTATAGATTAGCCAACATCTCTCTTAGTTGAGTGATACGAGCTTCTATTCTATCTACAAAAGATTGCAATAGGTCGATTCTCTTCTTGATAGCTTCTGCACTTTTAGGTGGCATTGGCTTTGGCTTTGGCTTTGGCTTTGGTTTTGGCATTGGCTTAATAACACCGTCCTTGCCAATAATCTTGAAGGATCGGTTACTAGCATCACGAACCTCAGATGTCTGACATCTCTTGTCAGAGCTTGTGGTAACTTTACATTTGCTACCATTAACAACGATTAGCACTCGGTAACCTTTGCTGCTTCTAACATCTGCAGGCACTGCCCAAGTGTACTTACGATCAGCTAATTTAACATCAGCAATATGTCTTCGAGAAAGACTACCTCTTCGGCCATGAATTAAGAAGAGAGAGGCTTTAACGTCCACATGTTGAGCAATGGTAGGGACTTTAGCGTATTTGTAATCCCAAGTGATAGTTTCTTTACTACCTGCTTTCCAAGTTTCACCACCATTAGGAGAAGTAATTGCTACTCGTAGGTTTCTGTTTGGTGCATAACGTGATAGGAAGGAAGCTTTAAGTTTTCTTGCGACAGGCTTTGCTTGTACTTGATCTACAGCAACTGGCTCTACTAAAGACTGAGCGTTAGCAAAGGAAGCTGGGATAACGAAGGTAAATAATAGTAAGAGTGGAAGTAAACGTTTCATAGTTAAAAATATATTGATTGTTATTGATTGTTAACGACTAACGGAATCCTTCAATTTGGTTGGTTTTGTTTTTATTCGGAAACTCTTGAGACGCTGATTAGTTTTCTTGAGTAGAATTCTCTTCTCAGTCGCCCGCTTAGCTTGTTGAAGTTTAATGTAAGCTTTATTGTATTCGCGTTGCTTTAGGTTTTGCTTGTTGATCTTAGGAGCTTTAACATCCTTGATGACTTTAATAGCTTTCGGAGTAATTTTTTTCTTAATTAAAGTCTTTTTCTCCTCAGGCAACTTATCAATCACCTTGGCGGTTAAGAGCTTCTTCTCTAAAGCCTCACGTCGAGCAGCTACTTTTTTTACTCGCTCTTTGATCTTTTTGGTAGCGATCTTCTTGGTGTCTAGATCAGTTAGGATTTGATCATGAACACTAAGGACTACTTCCAAACGATCATTGATGAGAGCTGCTTTTCGCAATTCACCTTTTTCTTCTAGCATTGCGACATGCTTACTCGCTCGCTCGATCTGCTTCTCTAACCTGACTTCTAAACTACCTTTCCAGTGAGTCTCTAATTTATTATGTAGAGCTAGTCTTCCTACCTCCTCCAAGCGACGTTCGGCGCGCTTAATTTCGAACTTTGCTTTGGATTCAGGAGAGAAAGCTATCAAACTCTGAAATTCTTCGTTGAAATTGACTTTCACGGGATAAAGAGTGTCGCCAGGGATAGAACCTTCAGCAGCAAATGAAACTCCTGTTACTAGAAAAACAGAGAGTACAGCCATTGCTGGGATTCGAGCGAAACTGAACCAAATTTTAGGGTGCCAGTTACTATGACGTACCAACTCATCATTTCTTACACTCTCCACCTCTTTATTCATAAAAGTAACCAAATTCTCCCGAACTTGAGCTTTATCTTCTGCACTCAATCTCACTTCTTTCGCTTTATTAATAATGTCTTTTAATTCTTTATCCATACTTATACTTTATTAACCAACTCTCTTAATCGCACCAAACCACGATGAATGCGAACCGAGACTAGGTTTTCACTCTCACCCACGACTTCAGCAATCTCTTGGGGAGAGAGATCGTCTACATATCTCATGATAATCACCTCTTTATACTTGTCATCTAGCTGTTCAAGCATCTCTAAGGCTTCTCGACCCTCAACTATCTTCTCTATTTTCAAATGATCCTGGCTGGCTAATTCAAAGCCTGCCTCCTGCATTTGATCGAGAGAATAGGCTTTTTTCTTGCGATATTCGTCGATAATGAGGTTGTTAGCAACTCGATAGAGAAAAGCTCTCATATTCTTGATATCTGCTCCAGCAGTAACCTGCTGCCAAGCCTTAACAAACGTATCTTGCATTAAATCACGGGCTTTTTCCCGATCTGAGACACGGAAAAAGCAGTGACGGAAGATCGCCTCTGAAAAGCTTTCGTAATCGGCCAAAAATTGTTGTGATTTATCTAGTTGCTGCATATAAGACGTTGAAGAAGCTTATTTCTTACACTTGTCGCCTAATATGACATCAAATATAAAATTAGTCAAATTTATTGCTTTCTCCCCCCTACTAGAAGTTGACAAGACTTTCTCAATCCTTTAACTTTGAATAAAACAGGAAAGAAAAAGGTCGGTCTTGTTTCCAATATATTTACACTGAATTTATATTTATGAAAGTTTGGATTTGGATTATCATTCTTGTAATCATCGTTCTCGGTGCTTGGTTTATGTTTAGCGGTACTGACGAAGCTACTCCAGCAGATGAAGATGTTGCTGTTGAAGGAACCGACGCATTAGCTGACGTTGAGGCAGTTGTTGGCGAAGAAGCTGACGACATGATGGAAGAAGAGTCTGCTGAATAAGCACTCTTCTATACTTATTAACTTTCAAAGCCCCCATACTCTGGGGGCTTTGTGTTATTATCAATACAAATGAAACTTAAAAAAGAGCTTAAATCCTTTTTTAAAGGTGAGGTTTTTGATAGTAATCAAAAGCTCACTCAATACAGCCGAGACGCCAGTCTATTTGAGGTTAAACCTCAATTAATAACCTCTCCTAAAAACTCCTCTGATCTCAAAAAATTAGTTACTTTTGTTAGTAAGAAAAAAGGCCTCTCTCTCACTGGTCGAGCGGGTGGTAGCGATATGACCGGCGGACCATTAACCGAGTCAATTGTTGTTGATTTCAAGCATTTTAATAAGATAAAGAAGATTGGTAAAACCTTTGCGATAGTGGAACCTGGTGTCTATTATCGAGACTTTGAAAAGAAGGCTAAGAAAAAAGGCCTATTATTCCCCTCCTATCCCGCCTCCAAAAACCTCTGTGCCTGGGGCGGTATGGTCTCTAATAATGCTGGCGGAGAGAAAACTCTCGCCTATGGCAAGACCGAAGACTACATCCAAGAACTGAAGGTGATCTTGGCCGATGGTCAACAATATACCTTTAAAGATCTTAATAAAACTGAATTAGCTAAAAAAATAAAACAGCAAGATTTTGAGGGGCGGGTATATAAAAGGATGTACAGCCTAATCAAAAACAATAAATCTTTAATTGAAAAAGCTAAGCCGCAAGTCTCTAAAAACTCCTCCGGCTACTATCTCTGGAATATCTGGGATGGTCAGACCTTTAATCTAGCCAATCTATTTGTTGGCTCTCAAGGCACCCTTGGCCTCATTACTGAAATAAAGGTTGGCCTTATCAAGCCTAAAAAACATTCTAAGTTGTTAGTTATTTTTCTTAATGATCTCAAACCCTTAGGCAAGATAGTTAATGAGATCTTGAAATACAACCCTGAAAGTTTTGAATCATACGATGATAATACTTTGAAGCTAGGGATGCGCTATCTCTTCTGGAAATTTGCTTTTCAATTTCTACCTGAGCTAGGAATGGTCCTGCAAGGCGGCCTACCTCAATTAGTATTGATAGCTGAATTCACTGGCGACTCTATAGATGAGGTAGATCAGAAGGCCTTTGCTGCCCAACAAGACATCGCTCACTTCAAACTTCCCACTCGAATCACTAAAAATGCTAAAGAAACCGCTAAATACTGGACGGTCCGACGAGAAAGCTTTAATTTATTACGTCAAAAGATCAAAGACAAGCAAACCGCTCCTTTTATTGATGATATTGTAGTGCAACCTGAAAAACTGCCTCAATTCCTACCTCAATTAAAGAAAATCCTTAATAAATACGATATCACCTACACCATCGCTGGTCAT